>NZ_JAMYPY010000020.1:0-105373 GCF_040320605.1 Mesorhizobium sp. M0659 | reverse complement strand
CTCGGCTCCGCTGCGGCCTTGATCGCAGTTTCCGGTGCGCGCGCCGCCGACGCCGTCGTCGTCGCCGAGCCGGAACCGGCTGAATACGTCAAGATCTGCGACGTCTACGGCGCCGGCTACTTCTACATCCCCGGCACCGAAACCTGCCTGCGCATCGGCGGCTATGTCCGCTACGACATCGGCGCCGGCGACGTCGGCTCGTTCGACGGTGCGAGGTCCTTCGACCATAAGGATGGCGACGAGCAGGACACCTTCTACAAGAACGCCCGCTTCACGCTGAAGACCTGGACCGGCCAGGAAACCGAACTCGGCACCTTGAAGACCTACACCGAGACCCGCTTCAACTTCGGCAATCGTAACGGCTATCCGTCGGCAGACGATCCGGCAACGGAAGCAGACGAGTTCAACTCCAACCCTGCCGGCAACAAGAACGTTTCGCTGAACTTCGCCTGGATCCAGCTCGGTGGTCTGCGCGTCGGTAAAGACGAATCGGCCTTCGACACGTTCATCGGCTACGCCGGCAACGTCCTTCAGGATACGCTCGTTCCCTACGGCGACTTCGACACCAACGTCGTCCAGTACTATTTCGATGCGGGCAACGGCTTCTCGGCCGTCGTCTCTCTCGAAGAAGGCTCGGGCTTCGACACCATCGACAGCTACGTTCCGCATGTCGTCGGCGGCGTGAAGTACACGCAGGGCTGGGGCGCCATCACCGGCGTCGTCGCTTATGACAGCAACTATGAAGAAGTCGCCGGCAAGGTTCGGTTGGACATCACCCCGATGCAGAACCTGTCGCTGTTCATCATGGGCGGCTACGGCACCGACGACAATTTGACGGACTCGAGCTATGCGATCGACGCTGGCGGCCGCGGCTTCTACAAGCAGTGGGGCGGCAACTGGGCATTCTGGGGTGGCGGCACCTACACCATCAACGAGAAGACCTCGTTCAATGCCCAGGTCTCGTATGACGAATGGAAGAATCTCGGTGTTGCCGCCAACATCGCCTACGACGTTGTTCCCGGCTTCACGGTCACGGCCGAAGTCGACTACCTCAATGCAGGCAAGTTCGACGACGCCAATTTCTCCAACTTCACCAACGCCGACAAGAAGAGCAGCATCGGCGGTCTCCTCCGCTTCCAGCGCTCGTTCTAAGACGCTCAGCCTGGCTGAAAATCGAACCCGGCGGGCAACCGCCGGGTTTTCTTTTTGAAGCGCCCGTCGCCATTGGCTGCAGTGCTGGCCTTCAAAAGGGTTGCCGCCTACCGGCGGTCAGGTCGTAGAGCGTGGCCACCCGCGCCGATTTCATCACGGGCGTGATGGCCACTATTTCCAGCCGCGCCAGAACTTGCGCCGTCCTATTGGGCACGCTAGCAAGAAGGCCCATCTTCTTGTGAGCCTTTGCCATGCGCCAGCGCCCTGCCCTCACGCCGCTTGTCGGCGCACTCCCCTCGACGGTGCCGTTTGTCGGCCCGGAGGCGCACGAGCGCGAGCGCGGACGTGCTTTTCGCGCCCGCATCGGCGCCAATGAAAGCAGCTTCGGGCCTTCGCCGCGCGTTATCGCCCGTATGGAGCGCGTCGCGCGTGACCAGTGGATGTATTGCGATCCCGACAATTATGATCTGAAGCAGGCTGCGGCCCGCCATCTCGGCGTCGGCGCCGAAAACGTCGTCGTCGGCGAAGGCATAGACGGGCTGCTCAGCCTGGTGGCGCGCATGTATGTCGCGCCGGGCGACGCAGTGGTCACCTCGCTCGGCGCCTATCCGACCTTCAACTTCCACATTGCCGGCGTCGGCGGCCGGCTGGTCACGGTGCCTTACGAGAACGACAAGGAAAGCCTGGACGGCCTGCTCAAGGCAGTCATCAAGGAGAAGGCGCCGCTGGTCTATCTCTCCAATCCGGACAATCCGATGGGCAGCTGGTGGGAAGCAGGAGATATCACCCGCTTCGTCGAAGCGTTGCCGGAAACCACCATGCTGGTGCTCGACGAGGCCTATGGCGAATTGGGGCCGGCCTCGGCGCTGCCGCCGATCGATGTCGCGCGGCCCAACGTCATCCGCATGCGCACCTTCTCCAAGGCATACGGGCTGGCCGGCATTCGCTGCGGCTATGCGGTGGCCGAGGCTGAGGTGATCCGCGATTTCGAGAAGATCCGCAACCATTACGGCGTCAGCCGCATGGCGCAGATCGCCGGCGTCGAGGCGCTGGCCGACCAGGACTGGCTGCACAGCGTGGTGGCGCGAGTTGCTGCCGGCCGCACACGTATAGCCGGGATTGCCGAGACGAACGGGCTGAAGCCGCTGCCATCGGCGACCAATTTCGTCACCATCGATTGCGGCAAGGACGGCGCCTTCGCGCTGAAAGTGCTGCAAAATCTTTTGTCGCGCGACGTGTTCATTCGCAAACCGATGGCGCCAAGGCTCGAACGTTGCATCCGGGTCAGCGTCGGCCTCGATCATGAGCTCGACATCTTTGCCGAGGAACTGCCCGGCGCGCTCGCCGCGGCACGGGGAAACTAGCCCGGCCGATTGCCGTCGCGACACGGCCTGCCAATGCCGCCAAAGGCCAAGACAGAATCAGCCGGGCCCCCGGCTTCCGTCGATCCAACAACAATCCAACCGTTCAAGGCTGTTGCTTTCGTCCGATCCCGCGCCAGTTCTTGAGCATGGGAGATAACGACCGGCAAAAGGCGGTGCAGGCGCGCATGCATGGTAAGGTGCAAGGCGTCGGCTACCGGATGTGGGCGCGACGCGAAGCGATAAGGCTTGGCCTCGTAGGTTGGGTACGCAATGAACGAGACGGCACGGTGACGGCCTCGATTGCCGGTGCCGATGCTGCGGTTTCCACAATGATCGAACGGCTCCGGCAAGGGCCAAGGGGAGCTTCGGTTTCGAGGGTCGAGTCGAAGAATTCGAACTCCTCGACTCGCCCATCGACTTTCGGATCATTGTCTAGACGGAACCACTTTATTGCCGCTTGAATTAATTGAACGTTCGTTTTATTACTAAATACCGGGAGGCGATCATGGCACGCACAACGGGATCCGATGGCGAAAAAACTGAAGCGGCCGTCCGCGAGGCAGCGGTCAGCCTGATCGCCCGCTTCGGCTATGAGGCGACGTCGATGCGGCAGCTTGCCGCCGAGGTCGGCGTCCAGGCGGCCGCGCTCTACCGCTATTTTCCGACCAAGGAAGACCTGCTGTTCACGCTGATGCGCAAACATATGGAAGGGCTGATCGAAGCGTGGGACGCCGCACGCCCCGACGCAGCCGATCCGGCAACGCGGCTTGCCGCCTATGTCGAAAACCACATCGCTTTCCACATCGAGCGCCGCCACTCAACCCATGTCTCGAATATGGAATTGCGCAGCCTGTCGCATGACCGGCTGACGCAGATCCTTCGCATGCGCACCGCCTATGAGAAGGAGTTGCGCGCCATCCTGCGCGACGGCGCGGAGGCCGGCGCCTTCAGTGTCGATGACACCGGGCTCACTGCCATGGCCCTGATCCAGATGATGACCGGCGTCATCGTCTGGTTCCGGCCGGGCGAGCGGCTGTCGATGGCTGAAGTCACGGCGACATATCTTTCAATGACAATGCGCCTAGTTGGCGCGAACATAGACGACAGTTCCGGGAGGGAGCGGCATGTACACGAACACACTCAGCTTCGGGCATGACGAGGACATCGAGGCGCTGCGCGATCTGGTGCGCCGCTTTGCCCAGGAGAAAATAGCGCCGATCGCCGCCGAGATCGACCGCAGCAACCAGTTCCCCGCGCATCTGTGGAAAGAACTCGGCGCGCTCGGCCTGCTTGGGATCACCGCCGATCCCGATTTCGGCGGTAGCGGCATGGGCTACCTCGCCCATGTCATTGCGGTGGAAGAGATTTCGCGCGCCTCGGGCTCGGTCGGCCTTTCCTACGGCGCCCATTCGAACCTCTGCGTCAACCAGATCAACCGCTGGGCGACACCTGCGCAGAAGGAGAAGTTCCTGCCGGCACTGTGCTCGGGCGAAAAGGCCGGGGCGCTGGCCATGTCGGAATCGGGCGCCGGCTCGGACGTCGTCTCGCTCAAGCTGCGGGCTGAAAAGCGCAACGACCGCTATGTGCTCAACGGCTCAAAGATGTGGATCACCAACGGCCCCGACGCCGAAACGCTGGTCGTCTATGCCAAGACCGATCCGGAGCGGAAATCGCGCGGCATCACCGCCTTCATCGTCGAAAAGACGATGGCCGGCTTCTCGGCATCACCAAAGCTCGACAAGCTCGGCATGCGCGGCTCCAACACCGGCGAACTGGTGTTCGACAATGTCGAGGTTCCCTACGACAATGTGCTGCATGAGGAAGGCCGCGGCGTCGAGGTGCTGATGTCGGGCCTCGACTACGAGCGCACCGTGCTCGCCGGCGGCCCGCTCGGGCTGATGGCGGCGAGCCTCGATGTCGCCATCCCCTATGTGCATGAGCGCAAGCAGTTCGGCCAGCCGATCGGCGAGTTCCAGCTGGTACAGGGCAAGCTCGCCGACATGTATTCGACGATGAATGCCGCGCGTGCCTATGTCTATGCTGTCGCGGCTGCCTGCGATCGCGGCCAGACGACACGCAAGGATGCTGCCGGCTGCGTGCTGTTTGCCGCCGAAAAGGCGACGCTGATGGCGCTCGACGCCATCCAGCTGCTTGGCGGCAACGGCTATACCAACGAGTATCCGACCGGCCGGCTGTTGCGCGACGCCAAGCTCTACGAGATCGGCGCCGGCACCAGCGAAATCCGCCGCTGGCTGATCGGGCGCGAGATCATGGCGGAAGGGGTTTAGCATGGCCGTACTCCAAACCCAGATCTCGCCCTCCTCCGAAACCTTCCGCGCCAATGCTGAGCGCATGCGGGCGCTGGTTGCCGACATTGCGGACAAGGCGGCAAGCGTCGAGCGCGGTGGCTCGGAGGAGGCGCGCGAGCGTCATGTTTCGCGCGGCAAGCTGTTGCCGCGCGAGCGGCTGGCGCAGTTGCTCGACACCGGCTCGCCTTTCCTCGAGATCGGCCAGTTCGCGGCATGGTCCATGTATGGCGAGGAGATTTCCTCGGCCGGCCTCGTCGCCGGCGTCGGCCGTGTCGAAGGCACCGAGGTGATGGTCGTGGTCAACGACGCCACGGTGAAGGGCGGCACCTATTATCCGCTCACGGTGAAGAAGCATTTGCGCGCACAGGAGATCGCGCTGCAAAACAATCTACCTTGCGTCTATCTGGTCGACAGCGGCGGCGCCAACCTGCCTAATCAGGACGAGGTGTTTCCCGATCGCGAGCATTTCGGCCGCATCTTCTACAACCAGGCCAACATGTCGGCGGCCGGCATTCCGCAGATCGCCTGCGTCATGGGCTCATGTACTGCGGGCGGCGCCTATGTGCCGGCAATGTCGGACGAGACGATCATGGTGCGCAACCAGGCGACCATTTTTCTCGGCGGCCCGCCTCTGGTGAAGGCGGCTACGGGCGAAGATGTCAGCGCCGAGGAGCTTGGCGGCGCCGACGTGCACACCAGGCTGTCCGGTGTCGCCGACCACTATGCGCTGGACGACGAACATGCGCTCGCGATTTGCCGGCGCATCGTCAAGAACCTCAACCGGCGCAAGACCGTAAGCCTGAGCTTACAGGAACCCGCGCCGCCGCTTCACGATCCGCGTGAACTCTATGGCATCGTGCCGACGGATTTGCGCCAGCCCTATGATGTGCGCGAGGTGATCGCGCGCGTCGTCGACGGCTCCGAGTTCGACGAGTTCAAGCAGAATTACGGCACCACGCTGGTCACCGGCTTTGCCCATCTTCAGGGCATGCCGGTCGGCATCATCGCCAATAATGGCGTGCTGTTTTCCGAAAGTGCTGTCAAGGGCGCGCATTTCATCGAACTGTGCTGCCAGCGCAAGATCCCGCTGATCTTCCTGCAGAACATCACCGGCTTCATGGTCGGGCGGAAATACGAGGCCGGCGGCATCGCCAAGGACGGCGCCAAGCTGGTGATGGCGGTCGCCACCGCTCGCGTGCCGAAGGTGACGATGATCATCGGCGGCTCGTTCGGCGCCGGCAATTACGGCATGTGCGGACGCGCCTACTCGCCGCGGTTCCTGTGGATGTGGCCGAATGCGCGCATTTCGGTGATGGGCGGCGAACAGGCGGCGACCGTGCTGGCGGTGGTCAAGCGCGAGGGCATCGAGCGCAAGGGCGGTGAGTGGAGCGCGGACGAGGAAGCGAAATTCAAGAAGCCGATCCTGATGAAATACGAGCATGAGGGCCACCCGCTCTACTCCTCGGCGCGGCTGTGGGACGACGGCATCATCGACCCGGCGAAAACGCGCGAGGTGCTGGCGCTCAGCCTGTCGGCCGCGCTCAACGCCGAAATCGAGGAAACGAAGTTCGGCGTGTTCAGGATGTGAGATGAGCAAGTTCGGCGAACGGATACATGTCCGCACCGCGACATCACCAGGCTTGCGGTCGATGCCATCGTCAATGCCGCCAATTCCTCGCTGCTGGGCGGCGGCGGCGTCGACGGCGCCATTCACCGCGCCGCCGGCCCGGAGCTCGAATTCGAATGCCGGATGCTGAACGGCTGCAAGTCGGCGAGGCAAAGCTTACCAAGGGCTATCACCTGCCGGCACGTTACATCATCCACACGGTCGGACCTGTCTGGCGAGGCGGCGGCAAAGGCGAAGCCGGACTGGTCGTATCCTGCTATATCAGGTCACTCCAAATCGCCGCCGCCAGGGATTGCCGGACCGTGGCATTTCCGGCGATCTCGACCGGCATCTACCGTTATCCGAAAAATGAGGCGACGCAGATTGCCGTTGGCATCGCAGGTACCTTCGTCGGACAGAACTCAACGCCCGAAACAGTTATTTTCTGCTGCTTCGACGAGCCAACAGCTCAACTATACCGACAAGCCGTTGCTGCCATTGGAGGATGCTAGTCTGCATGGATAAGATGGTTCATCCACCTACGCAAAAGCAATTTTCGGTGAGCAGGCTGGCGGCACTGGAGAATAGACGCTATTGTTCATCCCGCATTGGGCAACGGGGATGGGGTAAAGATGAGGCCGAAATATTCGGGAAAGACGACTGCGTCGGTACTTGCAGTCTTGCTTATATTTGCGGTACCCGGCGTTGGCGCCGCGGCATCGCTGGCGGGAAGCAAAGGCGACATCCATTTCTATCCGTATTTGCCGAAAAGCCCGAAAGACCAGTGCACCATGGCTTACAACGCCTATGTGGCCGCCGGCGGCCATTCGGCCTATGCGACCACGCCCTATGCCCGGATCCGTTCGTTGTACATCATCTGCGGCTCGGGCTTGAATGCACTGTCACAGAAGGCTGCCGAAGAACGGGCGATGAAATCCTGCGAGTCCGCCCGCAGCCATTACAAGGTCATTACAGGTGCGGGCTGCGAAGTTGCGGCATCGAAGTAGGCCGACAAGCATCGGCTTGGGCATTTTTCAAATGGGCGGCGCAAGATGAAATCGACACGCATCAAACGAATTACTGTATCGATGCTTGCCGGCCTGCTCGTATTTACGGCACCCGGTATCGGGGCGGCTGGATCGCTGGCGGGCAGCAAGGGAGACACCCGATTCTGGCCTCCGTTGTCACTGAATCCAAAGGAGCCCTGCACGAAGTCGTACAACGCCTATGTCGCGGCGAGTGGCCACTCGGCCTACGCGACCACATTCTACTCGCGCGTCGACGATCTTTACATCATCTGCGGTGCGCGGCTGAACGCGCCATCTCAGAAGGCCGCGGAAGAGTTGGCGTTGCGAAGCTGTCAGGTTGGCCTGAAAAAGTGGAAGGTTCAGACCGCGAGCGGCGGCTGCAAAATCGCGGCTTCGAAATAGGCTCATTCCTGCCAGACCGGCGCCGCCCGAGACAAACTCTGGAGGCTCCATGTTCGCCAAGATCCTGATCGCCAATCGCGGCGAGATCGCCTGCCGGGTGATATGCACGGCCAGGAAGATGGGAGTGCGCACCGTTGCCGTCTATTCCGACGCGGACGCCAAGGCCCTGCATGTCAAAATGGCCGACGAGGCAGTGAGTATCGGTTCCTCGCCGGTCGGCGAAAGCTATCTGCGCGGCGACAAGATTGTTGCGGCGGCGCTGGCGACCGGCGCCGAAGCAATTCACCCCGGGTACGGCTTCCTCTCGGAAAACCCCGATTTCGTCGACCTGGTGGTGGCGGCAGGGCTCACCTTCATCGGCCCGTCGGCCGCCTCGATCCGCGCCATGGGGCTGAAGGATGCGGCCAAGCGGCTGATGGAAAAGGCCGGCGTGCCGGTGGTGCCGGGCTATCATGGCGAGGCGCAGGAGATCGTGCTGCTGGCGTCCAAGGCGCGTGAGATCGGCTATCCCGTGCTGATCAAGGCGCGCGCCGGCGGCGGCGGCAAGGGCATGCGCCGCGTCGAACATCCCGAAGATTTTTCGGAAGCGCTGTCAGGCGCACGGCGCGAGGCCAAGGCCGCGTTCGGCGACGATCGCGTGCTGGTCGAAAAATACGTCGACAAGCCGCGCCACATCGAGGTCCAGGTGTTCGGCGACAATTTTGGCAATGCCGTGCATCTCTACGAGCGCGACTGCTCGGCGCAGCGCCGCCACCAGAAGGTGATCGAGGAAGCGCCGGCGCCCGGCATGACGCTGGCGCTGCGCGAGGCGATGACGGAAGCGGCGGTCAAGGCCGCCAAGGCGATCAGCTATTCCGGCGCCGGCACCATCGAATTCATCGTCGATGCCTCGCAAGGGCTGAAGGCCGACCGCTTCTGGTTCATGGAAATGAACACCCGCCTGCAGGTCGAGCATCCCGTCACCGAAATGGTCACCGGCACCGACCTGGTCGAGTGGCAGTTGCGGGTAGCCGCCGGCGAAAAGCTGCCGAAGACGCAGAGCGAAATCACGCTTTCCGGCCACGCCTTCGAGGCGCGCATCTATGCCGAGGACGCGGCGAAAGGGTTTCTGCCGGCGACCGGCACGCTGCATCACCTGGCGTTTCCCGACAACGCGCCCGAAGGCGCCAGCATGCGCATCGAGACCGGCGTGCGGGCCGGCGATGCGATCTCGCCCTTCTACGATCCGATGATCGCCAAGCTGGTCATCCACGCCAAGGACAGGCAGGCGGCACTCGATGCGCTCGGGACTGCGTTGTCGCAGACCGAGATTGCCGGCTCGACCGTCAACACCGCCTTTCTCGCGGCACTTGCCGCGAACGCCGATTTTTCGGCTGGTGATGTCGATACCGGCCTGATCGGCAGGCATCAGGAAGCGCTGACCGCGGTCGCCCCGCCGAGCAGCGAGATCGTTGCCGCGGCGGCCCTTGCCGCGGCGGGCGCCGGTGCTTTGCCGCCGTCGAACGATCCGTGGTCGTCGCTTGCCGGCTATGCGCATTTCCACAGCGTTGCGCGCCGCACGCGCCTGCGCCATGGCGAGGACGATATACTGGCGCGTGTTTCAGTGCGGCCGGACGGGCGCTTCGAGGTGGCGCTGGACGCGCCCTATGACAGCGTCAATTCGCATGATCTTCGCGCCGCCCCTCGCCTTGCCCGCTGGCCAGGCCACGTCACCGTGTTCGAAGGCGCGGTCGGCTACAGTTTCCTCGTCCCGGATCCGCTGGCGCGCACCGACGAGGCGGCCGCCGCTTCCGGCAGCCTGCGCGCGCCGATGCCAGGCGTGGTCAAGCTGGTGCGCGCGGCAAAGGGCGAAAGGGTGATCAAGGGCCAGCCGCTGTTGATCCTGGAAGCGATGAAGATGGAGCACACGATCGCGGCCAGCCATGACGGCGTGATCGCGGAAATCGCCACAGAGGGCGCGCAGGTCACCGACGGAACGGTGCTGGTGCGCTTCGTTGAAGAGGCTGCAAGCCGGCTGGAGGCTTGAACAAAAATGGCCGGGACAAGCCCGGCCATTTCCATGAGTACGCGGCCGCTTACTGCGCGATCGGTGCGTATTTGCCGTCGTGCCACTGGTTGATGTCGTAGCTGGCGTTCTTCAGATCGCCCTTCTCGTCGAAGGTCACGTCGCCGACCACGGTGCTGAAGGGCGTGCCGTTCTTCAGCGCTTCGGCTACCTTGACCGGATCGTCCGTTCCGGCGCGCTTGACGCCCTCTGCAAACGCCTGAACGACGGCGTAGGAGAACAGCGTAAAGCCTTCCGGCACGAAGCCGCCCGCCTTGATCTTGGCGATGGCCTCCTTGGCTTCCGGCTTGGCCTGCGGGTCCGACGGGAAGACGAACAGGGTGCCTTCACCGGCGGGGCCGGCGACCTGCCAGAATTCCGGCGAGGCGATCGAGTCCGGCATGATCAGCTGGAACTTGACGCTCTGCTCGGCCGACTGACGCAGGATAAGCCCGGCTTCCGGGTGATAGCCGCCGAAATAGACAACGTCGGCCTTGAGGTCCTTCAGCTTGGTGACGAGAGCCGAATAATCCTTCTCGCCGGCATTGATGCCTTCATAGTCGATCTCCTTGAGGCCACCGGCATTCATCGTCGCCTTCACGGCATCGGCAACGCCCTGACCGTAGGCGCTCTTGTCATGCAGGATAACGACATTCTTGCCGGCATATTTCTTGGCGATCCACGGGCCAATGAAGGCGCCCTGCGCGTCGTCACGCGTATAGAGACGCATGATCGTCGGCCAGCCGGCCTTGGCGGCGGCATCGGTCAGCTCGGGATTTGAAGAGGCCGGGCTCATCATCAGCGCGCCGGCCTCGGCGTAGACGGCGGAAGCCGGGATGCTCGAACCTGAACAGGCATGGCCGTCAATAAACTTGACGCTGTTGGCAACGATCCGGTTGGCCACAGAAACCGCCTGCTTGGGATCGCACTGGTCGTCCTCGATGTCGAGCTTGATTATCGAGCCGTTGACACCGCCGGCGGCGTTGATCGCATCGGCGGCTGCCGTTGCGCCCTGCTTGAACTGATCGCCGATCGTGGCGAGCTGTCCGGTCATCGGGCCGACCACCGAAATGGTGATGTCATCGGCAAAGGCAACCGGCGCGCTCATCATCAGGCCAAATACGGCCGCGCTCAAAATACCCGTTTTTTTCATGGTGATAGAACTCCTCCCACACTCGCGCAGCCGCTCTGGCCGCGCTTCTTTCCGAAGGCGGGACAATTTCATCCTTCATTGGGCCTGTCTAGGCGCATCGGCGCCGCTCGATTGGGCCTCATCAACGCAAAAAGCCACGCCAGCCTGTTCCGGCCGGTCGTGGCTTTTTGCTCGTAGCAGTCCCCATGCGCCCCCGCGCCACGAAAACCTGCCCGCCGTCCCCATTGTGCACGACTGGACCGTGCCGGCCTGCCGCGTTCTTGTTCTTTCATGGTCGGCCGTCTTGTCGCGGCCTCGTCGTTTCACCGGTTCCGACCGTCTTTGCGGTCTTGATCCCGGGGCTTCCCTGTTTTCGATAATCTGCCTGCGATAATCTGCTCGCGATCTCAGTGCATCGTCATCCATTCGCGGGCTTCGCGCAGCGCCTTGGCGATCTCGACCTTGGACATTGCGGCCGACAGTTCCGAGCGCAGTTCCGCGGCGCGGACCGAGCCCTTGATGGCGGCGATGTTGAACCATTTGTGGGCGGCAACGACATCGGTCTCGCAATCGCGGCCGGTCGCATACATCATGCCCAGTTCGAAAAGAATGTCGGCCTGGGCAGTTGCCCCCATGGCGCCGAAGCCGGCTTCAAGCATTTCAAAACGTGCCATTTTAGTCCCCTGTCTGGCTCCCGAGAGCGGGCCTCTTCTGTCCCCCGGTGTTCCCTGGGGAGCCGCTCTTTCGATGCTTCCGAGAATGAGGCCGAGCCTTGAATCCGTCGTTAAATGGCGTGCTTAATTTGGAGAAAACAAAGCTAAAACAAGAGGTAAACGCGGAAATTCGTTAAGGATACAAAGTCAGCAATCCCGCCGTTTCTCGACCGATTTGACGAAAATTTGCAAGGCGCCGATCAACACTCTGCTAACCACGCGAACCAAAGCCAACGCCTCGATCGTTTCATTTCCACGGGCTGCACTCTCCCGACCCCGCATGAAAATTGCGAAACCTTCCGTCGCGGCACGCTTTTGTTTTGCCGGGAGCTGGATTAGCTTACGTTTGCGTAAGGGGCAGAGAGGCGGCTGCCCCATCTAAACCAGGGAGGACAGATATGTTTCGCAAAGTGAGCTTGGCCCTGGCGGCCGCCGTGATGATGGCTGGTGCGGCTTGGGCCGATCCGATCGAAGGCAATTGGAAGACACAAGCCGGCGACACAGCAGTTACCGGCGGCAGCGGTTCATTCTCCATCACCCTGAAGACCGGCAAATATGCCGGGAAGACCATCGGTTCGCTCAAGGCGGCCGGGGCCAACAAATATGCCGGCAACATCACCGATCCGGCAAACGACAAGACCTATTCGGGCAAGGCAACACTGTCGGGCACCTCGCTCAAAATGAGCGGCTGCGTGCTCGGCGGGCTGATCTGCAAGAGCCAGACCTGGCACAAGCTCTGATCTTGCTGCTTTGAGTTGACCAACGGGGCCTTCACAGGCCCCGTTTTCTTTTGCAGGACGGTCCGCGCCATAGCGACGACCGTGCCGTTTGCGGCGGCGCAAACCCGAACCGACGCTCTCTCTAAGACCTCGTCAATCACTTTGAACCGCAGATGAACGTCGGCATCAGCGCCGGTTCAGTCGCATCAGGGCATTTGATGGCGTGTTCAAGGAGACACTACGCAAATGCTCGCTCGCCGCTTCACCATCGTCTGCCTGTTGATGAGCCTGTTCGGGATGCTCTTCGCCATCCTCGTGGCCGAATCCGGCCGTCCGGCCCGTTCCTGGAATGCAGCCAGTTCCTGCCAATTCGATTGCATGAACCATTTTCGCCCCTGAGACGACAAAGACATAGATCCAAACAGAAAAGCAAAAGCCATGAACCGCATCGCCATCAACGCCCTCCAGACCCTTCGGCTCCTGCCGCGGGCGGCGCTCGTTCTGGTCGTGTTGTCGGCGCCGGTCCTGGCCATGCCGATGATGCGGGCCAATGCCGACACGACGATCGACGCGCCGGCGACGAAGAAGCATGGCGTCGGCTTTGTCTTGCTGGTCAGTCTGCAGCGCGGGTAAGGTGTGCCGGTATTAAGGTGATGCTGGCCTGCAAGTGGCGGCCTTGGTGCTCACATGCTTCGAGTACGCTCCGCTCCGGTTCTCGAAGCCAACCAGTTTGGTCGCTTCGCGCCCGTCCTCGACTCCGGCTCAGCCTTACCTGAATCTCAGCACACCTTGGGCGTGGACGAATAAATCGACCACTTGGCGGCCACCCTCCCCTCCCAAGTGCGGCCTCAAGTCTCTATATTGAGCCATGGAAAAGCGAATCTACCCACAAGCTATCGAATCGGTCGTCATGCCGGAGCCTTTCGGCAAGCAGAGCTTCGACGACGCCAAAAAGGCCGTGGCCGCCTTGCAGGTGCTCTACGACCGCAACACCAAGTTTCTGCGCGACTCCTTTGCCACGCTTGCCGCCGGCGGCGACGAAAGCAAGCGCTACCGCGCCTTCTACCCGGAGATCGGCGTCACCACCAATTCGTTCACCCAGATCGACTCGCGCCAGGCCTACGGCCACATGCCGACCCCCGGGCATTTCTCGACCACCATCACCCAGCCGGTGCTGTTCGAACGCTATCTCGTAGAGCAGCTTCGCCTGATCATGCGCAATCACGGCGTGCCGGTAACGGTTTCGGAATCGACCACGCCGATCCCGCTGCATTTCGCGTTCCTTGAAGGAACCCATGTCGATGGCGCCGCCGCCGACCGCATCAAACGGCCGATCCGCGACCTGTTCGACGTGCCGGATCTCGACGGCACCGACGACCAGATCGCCAACGGCACCTTCGAGGTCGCGTTCGGCGAACCAAGGCCGCTGGCGCCGTTCACGGCGCAGCGCATCGACTATTCGCTGCACCGCATGACGCACTACACCGCGACCAGCCCGCAGCATTTCCAGAACTTCGTGCTGTTCACCAACTACCAGTTCTACATCGACGAGTTCGTCGCCCGCGCGCGGGCCCAGATGGCTGAAGGCGGCCACGGCTATACCGAATTCGTCGAACCGGGCAATGTCATCACCAAGGCAGGGCAAAACGCGCCCAGCGAAGGCGTGGCGGCGCCGCGCCTGCCTCAGATGCCAGCCTATCATCTGAAGAAGCCGAACCATGGCGGCATCACCATGGTCAACATCGGCGTCGGCCCGTCCAACGCCAAGACGATCACCGACCATGTCGCGGTGCTGCGGCCACATGCATGGCTGATGCTCGGCCATTGCGCCGGCCTGCGCAACACTCAGGCGCTGGGCGACTATGTGCTGGCGCATGCCTATGTCCGGGAAGACCATGTGCTGGACGATGACCTGCCGGTGTGGGTGCCGATACCGCCGCTGGCCGAGATCCAGGTGGCGCTGCAGGAGGCGGTCGCCGAAGTCACCGGACTTTCCGGCTACGATCTCAAGCGCATCATGCGCACCGGCACCGTCGCCACCATCGACAACCGCAACTGGGAACTGCGCGACCAGCGCGGACCGGTGCAGCGGCTGTCGCAGTCGCGCGCCATCGCGCTCGATATGGAATCGGCCACGATCGCCGCCAATGGCTTCCGCTTCCGCGTGCCCTACGGCACGCTGCTTTGCGTCTCCGACAAGCCGCTGCATGGCGAGTTGAAGCTGCCCGGCATGGCGACCGAATTCTACAAGCGGCAAGTGGCGCAGCATCTGACCATCGGCATCAAGGCGATGGAGAAGCTGGCGGAAATGCCGATGGAACGGTTGCATTCGCGCAAGCTGAGAAGCTTTTCGGAGACGGCCTTTCAGTAGACCGGCTTGCCGTAAATGTTTGCCGCGAGGCGTTTCGTCATCTTGATTGGGCCGCATTTCAGCCGATAAAGGCCTGATACCTCGGCAATGTATTACCCGGTCTATGGGCAAAACCCGGTCTGATGGCACGCGTGCGAAAGATGATGGCTTCAATGGCGTTCCTGGCAATGCTCGGCCTCTCGGCCGCGCTTGTAGCCGGGTTCTTTGGCGCACTGCATCCGGCCTTCGATTCCTTCGCCCATTTCCGCATCCATTTTGCCGTGCTGATGGGGCTGATTGCGCTGCCGCTGCTCGCCACCTCGTTTCGCCTGCAGGCGGGCGTGGGCCTGCTGCTGGCCGTGGCCGCCTTCGCCAGCACGTTGAGCACCTTGCCGCGCCTGTGGCCGGTGCGGGCCGCCAATGACGCCGCGCCCGGCAACGAACCGGTCTACCGGCTGCTGCAGATGAACCTGCGTTTCAACAATCCGACACCCAAGAAGGTTCTTTCGCTGATCGGCAGGACCAACCCAGACGTGATCACGCTCGACGAAGTATCGGCCATGTGGGCGACCGAACTCAGCTATATCCAGAACGCCTATCCCTATCGCATCCTGTGCGCCCATCCCGACGGCGTGTGGGGCGTGGCGCTTTTGTCCCGGCGACCCTTTGCGGCCGGCACCGAGCCGCATTGCGAACCGCGCGGCGCGATGGCGGCCGCCACCGTCGATTTCGGCGGCACTCCGGTCGATGTCGCGGCGATCCATTTGAGCTGGCCGTGGCCGAAGGAACAATACTGGCAGATCGGCGAGTTGACCGAGACGCTCACCTCGCTCGGCGAGACGGCGATCATGGCCGGCGACTGCAATGCCGTGCCGTGGAGCGCCGCGGTACGGCGCGTTGCCTCGCTCGGCGGACTGACCGTGATGCCGTCGGCCGGACCGACCTGGATCCACCGGACCCTGCCCGATTTCCTGCGGCGCTATGCGGGCCTGCCGATCGACCAGGTGTTTTCGAAGGGCGGGGTGACCATCCTGTCGTCGACGCAGATGGAAGAGACCGGCTCCGACCATCTGCCGGTGATGGTGGAATTTTCATTGATGCGCGACGAGACCAAGCCGGTCGACGAGGATTCTACCGCGACTGTGTCGCTGATCCAGCCCAGCATGGGCGGCTAGATCGTACGCCACGGGGCTTACGGTTTCACAAGCCTACCAAGGCCTCGATGATGCGCTCGACATGGCCGCCTTCACTGTGCTCGCGCGCGTCGAACGCGATCTGTTTTGCCTCATAGAGCTTGGAAGTGGCTTGCAAGCGCCGCGTGGCTTCGACGCGCGTTTTGTTGCATTGCGGATCGTTGGCAAATTTCAGGCCGCGAACCGACCGCTCGGCAGCCTGCATCATCTGCCCGGCGATACGGCCATGGGTTCCTTCATGAGCGAGAACGCCTGTGAAAAACCGGTTCCAGCGTTTGCGCAGCGCCGGCGTGACGGCCGAGGCGACGCGCGGGTAGGTGTAGGCGATGTTGAGCGTTCCATTGGCCTGGCGCAGGCGGCAGACGCCGTTGACCTGACCCACGTCCAGGCTCCAGTCGGCGGTGTAGCTTGTCTGCGCGATGGCGTGGGTCATGAAACCGTGCTTGGGGCCCCTGCGGTTCATGGCGATAACCAGACCGGCACCTGTCGCGCCGGTGATGTCATAGGTTCGCGTCTTGACGACGGTTTTCACCCCCGCCGACGCCGTCCCGACGACGCCGCAGGCCGCGCTTACGACGGCGACGCAAAACAAGACCAACACGCGCATGCCATTTTCCCCATGGACGCGGCAATGAGACCACAAGCAGACGACGGTTTCAACAATCTTTGGCGCCGAGCGCCTTACATGCCTTGGTAAACCCGGCCATCGCCGCCATTTTTGCTGTTGAGGCGGCCCCGGTCGGTGAGGCTCACATGCCCTGATAGACCGGGCCTTCGCCGCCTTGTGGCGGCACCCAGTTGATGTTCTGGTTGGGATCCTTGATGTCGCAGGTCTTGCAGTGCACGCAGTTCTGCGCATTGATGACGAAGCGCACATCCTTGGCAGACGGATCGGCGGCGGCGTTGCCGTCCTTGTCGACCCATTCGTAAACACCGGCCGGGCAATAGCGGGTCGAGGGCCCGGCAAAGACATCATGCTCGGAACGCTTCTGCAACTCCATGTCGCCGACGATGAGATGCACCGGCTCGTTTTCCTCGTGATTGGTGTTGGACAGGAACACCGAGGACAGGCGGTCGAAGGTCAGCACGCCGTCCGCTTTGGGATAGGCGATCTTCTTGTGCTTGGCCGCGGGCTCAAGCGTGGCATAATCGGCCTTGCCATGTTTCAGCGTGCCGAAGGGCGAGAAGCCGAACAGCGTGTTCAGCCACATGTCGAGACCACCGAGGCCGACGCCGATAATGGTGCCGAAGCGCGACCAGAGCGGCTTGACGTTGCGGACCTTCTTCAAATCCTTGCCGATATCGGTCGCGCGCCAGGCGTCCTCATAAGACGACAGTTCGTCATTGGCGCGGCCGGAGCCGATCGCTTGCGCGACATGCTCGGCCGCCAGCATGCCGGACAGCACCGCATTGTGCGAACCCTTGATGCGCGGCACGTTGACGAAGCCCGCCGCACACCCCATCAGCGCGCCGCCGGGGAAGGAGAGTTTCGGCACCGACTGCCAGCCGCCTTCGGTAATGGCGCGCGCGCCATAGCCGATGCGCTTGGCGCCCTCGAAGGTGCGCGATATCGCCGGATGCGTCTTGAACCGTTGGAATTCCTCGAAGGGCGACAGCCAGGGGTTCTTGTAGTTGAGATGCAGGACGAAGCCGACCGCGACCTGGTTATCCTCGAGGTGGTAGAGGAAGGAGCCGCCGCCTGTCTTCAGGTCGAGCGGCCAGCCGAAGGAGTGCTGCACCAGGCCCGGCCGGTGGTTCTCGGGCTTGACCTGCCACAGCTCCTTGAGGCCGATGCCGTATTTGCCGGGCTCACGCCCGTCGGACAGTTTGTATTTTGCGATCAGCTGCTTGGACAGCGAACCGCGCGCGCCCTCGCCGATCAGCACGTATTTGCCCATCAGCGCCATGCCCGGCGCAAAGCCCGGGCCATGTGTGCCGTCTTTTTCGACGCCCATGTCGCCGGTGACGACGCCCGTGACGGCGCCGGCATCGTTGTAGACGAGGCTGACGGCAGCAAAGCCCGGATAGATTTCGACGCCTAGCGCTTCAGCCTTGGTTGCCAGCCAGCGGCAGACATTGCCGAGCGAGACGATGTAGTTGCCGTGATTGTTCATCAGCGGCGGCATCAGTATATTGGGCAGACGGAACGAGCCGGCGGGGCTGAGCACCAGGAAATCGTCGGCCGTAACCGGCGTCTTGAAGGGATGGCCATCTTCCTCGCGCCAGCCCGGCAACAGGCGGTCGATGCCTATTGGATCGACGACGGCGCCTGACAGAATGTGTGCACCAACCTCGCCGCCCTTTTCCAACACCACGACGGAAAGCTCGGGATTGACCTGCTTGAGACGGATCGCTGCGGCAAGGCCCGCCGGGCCGGCCCCGACGATGACCACGTCGAATTCCATGCTCTCGCGTTCGATCTCGCTCATCAACCCCTCCGCACTGGCCAACCGTTTCCGGCATTTTGCTGGCTCCTGCGCTGCATAGCGCATCAATCCGCGACAGGAAACCGGCGCTGACGTGACAATGCCGATTTCGACAAAAAGTCGCGGATGACAACTCTGCCGCAAGCGTTTTGCGCGCGGCCGCGCTCAGCGTCCCATATTTTAATTGTTCGACGGCTCTCTTATCGGCCATACTTATTTCCATGCGCACGCCGTCCGGCTATTCATTGACGCGCTTCCCCCTTCCGCCCGGCCGGACGTGCCGAGCGATCCTTCTCGCCCTTTCAATGCTTACGCCGGTTCGCGCTCAGGCCGAGCCGGTGAAGGTGTGGGCGACCGGCGCCTATTCCTTTTCCGACGAGCTTGGCGGTTTCCACATCACCGGCGCCTCGGGCACCGGCACCAAGGAAGATCCGTTGGTCATCTCCGAGGAGCTGAATTCGTCGACGCCGGTGACGCTCACCATCCGCACCACCAAACCGATCCAGCCGTTCAGCACCAACGGCGAATTCGCCAACGGCATCCTGTACATGCGTATCGAGGTGCTCAACAACAGCGGCCAGGCCTGGGTCGAATTCCAGTTCGAGCTGCAGGAGATACTCAACCAGCCGAGCGTGTTCGGCGACGGCCTGTCCTTCGACCAGCGCAACAAGACGCCCGACAACATCCTGTCGAGCGCGTACGCCGATTTCGACCGCGATTTCGAACCCTATGACCGGCTCTTGTTCAAGAGTGGACAGATCGACCCGCTGAAGAGGGGACGCTTCGAGTTTCTGATCACCGACTACACGCCGCGCTGGACGTTCTATCTGGTGCAGGATCCGCGGATACCGACGGGGTAAGCGGCAGACGCCGTGAAAATCGCCACGAAATGCCCTTCGTGATTGGCGAAAGCCGACGAGCGCGTAATCTCCCTCCTTAAGGGGGAGATTACTAACCGCCCAACCTTGCAAATCGTCTCTCGGCGGACGAATGTGCCCGGCATGACTGCCGCCTCCCCCAACAACCGATCCGACCTGGCCGAGTTGCTCGCCTTCTACGCCTCTGCCGGTGTCGACGAAGCGTTGGAGGACGCGCCGGTGAACCGGTTTGCCGGGGCAGCACCGAAGCGCCCCGAGCGCACAACGGCGCCTGCCGCGCCGCCTCGCGAAAACAAGTTTCCGGAACAAGCCGCCGCCAGCCCCGGGCTGGACGCAAGCCGGGTGCCGGACGCGCCGGCGCGTTCCGTTCCGGCCATGGCGACGGTGCCCGACGAGGCACAGGCGGCCCTGGCCCGGCAAATGGCGGCAAGTGCCTCGACGCTCGACGAACTGCGCCAGCACATGGCGTCGTTCGATGGCTGCAACCTCAAATTCACCGCCAAGAACCTGGTCTTTGCCGACGGCAATCCGGAAGGTTTGGTGATGTTGGTCGGCGAGGCGCCCGGCCGCGACGAGGATATTGAGGGCCTGCCCTTCGTCGGCCGCTCGGGCCGGCTGCTCGACCGCATGCTGGCTGCGATCGGGCTTGACCGGACTTCGGTCTATATCGCCAACGTCATTCCCTGGCGGCCACCCGGCAACCGCACGCCGACGCCGCACGAGACCGAAATCTGCCGTCCCTTCATCGAGCGGCAGATAGAGCTGGTCAATCCGAAGGTGCTGGTCAATCTCGGTGGCCCATCAGCCAAAACCTTGCTCAACACGACCGAGGGCATCCTGCGCCTGCGCGGCAATTGGCGCGTCCACACCACGGCTTCCGGTGTCGCCATTCCGGCGATGCCGACGCTGCATCCGGCCTATCTCTTGCGGACCCCTGCGCACAAGAAGCTGGCCTGGCGGGATTTTCTCGAGGTGAAGGCGAAGTTGCGGGAGGTGGGGTGAAGCGCGCCTCTTCCTTCCACCCTTGTGGGGGAAGGTGGATCGGCGCGCAGCGCCGAGACGGATGAGGGGTGTTCCAGCGGAGTGAGACGTTGGCGTTCCCTGGAACACCCCTCATCCGACCGAGCTTCGCTCGGCCACCTTCTCCCACAGGGGGAGAAGGGAGAACCGCGCCAATGACCTCCCAGGTAATTGAAATACGCCTCTCCCCGGCCTACTCATCCCCCATGACAACAGCCCAAACCTCCGCCGGCAGCCTGATCCGCGAATGGCGCACGCGCCGGCGCATGAGCCAGCTTGATCTCGCAATGGAGGCTGAGATTTCCCAGCGTCATCTCTCCTTCGTCGAAAGCGGCCGCACCGCGCCCTCGCGCGAGATGGTGCTGCATCTGGCCGAGCAGCTTGAGATTCCGCTGCGGCAGCGTAATCAGCTGTTGCTGGCTGCCGGCTTTGCCCCGAGCTTCAGCGAGCGGCCACTCACAGATACGACGCTGGCGCCGGCGCTTGCCGCGGTCGAGAGCGTGCTCAAAGGGCATGAGCCGTTCCCCGCCCTCGCCGTCGACCGGCACTGGAACCTGATATCCGCCAATGCCGCCATCGGCCCGTTTCTGGCCGATGTTGCCGAGCCGTCGCTGCTCCAGCCGCCGGTCAATGTGCTGCGCCTCAGCCTGCACCCGAACGGCATCGCACCGCGCATCGTCAATCTCGCGGAATGGCGGGCGCATCTGCTGGAGCGGCTGAAACACCAGAACGATGCCGCCGGCGATCCCGTCCTGGTCGAGCTGGAGCGCGAATTGCGAACCTATCCGTCCGGGCTCAAGGGTGCGCGGCCGGTGCCGGTCGAGCCCAACGGCATCGTCCATCCGCTGCGGCTGGCGCATGGCGACCAGGTGCTGTCCTTCATCAGCACCATCACCGTCTTCGGCACGCCGCTTGACGTGACGCTGTCGGAACTGGCGATCGAGTCTTTCTTCCCGGCCGACGAGCAGACGCGAGCGGTGCTGGTGCGGCTGGCGAAGGAACGTGCGGAAGCTAGCTGAGCAACCCCGCGGACCTCCTCACCCCTGTGGTGGCGCTGCCTTGCGCGTTCGGGTGCGTTCCAGGCCGAGTTGGCGCTCGCGCCAGATGATGAAGATGCCGGCGGCAACGACGATCACACCGCCGACGAGCGTGTTGATGGTGGCAATATCGCCAAAGGCGAAATAGCCGACGACGACGCCGAGGATCATCGAGGTGTATTCGAACGGCGCCACCACCGAAGCTTCGGCATGGCGGTACGCCGCCGTCATCAAAATCTGCGCCAGCCCGCCACAGAACCCTGCTGCGACCAGCAGACCGGCCTGCAGCGGCGTCAGCGCCTGCCAGCCGAAGGGCAGCGTAAGCAGCGCCATGACACTCGCCGTCGCCGAGAACCACAACACGATGGTCGCTGTTCGTTCAGTCTGGACAAGATTGCGCACGAGCAGGATGGCATTGGCGGAGATTGCTGCAGAAACAAGAGCAGCGATGACGCCCAGCACCTCCTGGTCGCCGAGCGCGACGCCCGACGTGAGCAGCGTCAGCTCCGGCCAGGAGATGATCAGCACGCCGACCAGACCGACCGCAACCGCGCTCCAGCGATAGACGCGAATGGCTTCGCCGAGGAATAGCGAGGAGAACACCACCACCAGCAAAGGCTGGGCATAGTTCAGCGTGATCGCCTCAGGCAGCGGCAGCCGGGTCAGCGCAAAGAAGCCGAGCCCCATGGCGCAAACGCCGACGACACCGCGCGCAATGTGGTTCAGCGGGCGTTTGGTGGCGAACGCCGTACCGAGTTTTCTCTTGAAGGCCAGGAAGGCGATGATCGGGAAGATGGCGAAGAAGGAGCGGAAGAAGACGATCTGGCCGGCCGGCAAAGTGCCGGCGGCCTTGATGCAGGTTTGCATGCCGACAAAGACCGCCACCGACATGACCTTGAGCATGATCCCGGTGAGAACATTAGAGCGCCGCGCGTCGTCTTCGACGCGCAAAGGACGCTCTGACACTTTAAATCTGCGCATCGTGCTTTCCAAAAATCGACATCGATTATTGGGCCGATGCGCGCCGGGATGATCGGACAGTTTCCCGCCCGCTTCGTCTCCAGGCCCGGCTTTCACTGTTTTGTTGCTTCCCGGATCTCCGCTGAGATGCGCGTCGAACGACGCGGTACACAGGCGCCCATTCCGAACTTCGATGTGACGACGGTCATCAAGGCCTCACGATAATGGCGGAAGGGGAACGCCCCGAATAGGCATTGGCGCAGTTTTGTCGAGTGACCGTTTCGTGTAAAGAGCGCGCAACTTTAGATTTAATGGGCCATGACACGTCAGCGGCTCCGATAGCGACAGGGAAACCCAAGGGAATGCGAACCGATACCGGCCAGGTCTTCAAGCTCGAAGACTACCGCCCCAACGACTTTTCCATCCCGCAAACCGGCCTCACCTTCCGCCTTTCGCCAGACGCAACGCGTGTCACCGCAGTGCTGACGATCGAACGCCGCGATGGCGCCGCCGCCTGGACGTCGCTGGTGCTGGACGGCGACGGCCTGGTGCTCAAGCGCATTGCCATCGACGGTCGCGAGCTTGCCCCGGCCGAGTATCTCGCCACGCCGGACCAGCTGACCATTTTGAGGCCGCCGCCCCGTTTCCAGCTGCTGCTCGAGACCGAGATCGCGCCGGCCAGCAATGAGGCGCTGATGGGCCTCTACCGCTCCAGCAATGTCTATTGCACGCAATGCGAGGCCGAGGGCTTTCGCCGCATCAGCTATTTCCTCGACCGCCCCGACATCCTGTCGGTCTATACCGTGCGTATCGAGGCGAGGCTGGACGAAGCGCCGCTGTTGCTTTCCAACGGCAATCCGGTCGAAAGCGGCGCGCTTGCCGACGGCTGGCACTTTGCAGTCTGGGACGACCCCTTCCCCAAGCCGTCCTATCTGTTTGCGCTCGTGGCCGGCAATCTCGGCAAGGTTGCGGACAGTTTCGTCACCATGTCCGGGCGCGAGGTCGAACTCGGCATCTATGTCGAGCCAGGCAAGGAGGGGCTTGCCGGCTACGCCATGGATGCGCTGAAGCGCTCGATGCAATGGGACGAGCAGGCCTTCGGCCGCGAATACGACCTCGACGTCTTCAACATCGTCGCCGTTTCCGACTTCAACATGGGGGCCATGGAGAACAAGGGCCTCAATATCTTCAACGACAAATATGTGCTGGCCGACCGGGAAACCGCCACCGATGCCGATTTCGCCAATATCGAGGCGATCATCGCGCATGAGTATTTCCACAACTGGACCGGCAACAGGATCACCTGCCGCGATTGGTTCCAGCTCTGCCTGAAAGAAGGGCTGACGGTTTTTCGCGACCACGAATTCTCCGCCGACCAGCGCTCGCGCGCGGTCAAGCGCATCGCCGAAGTGCGCACGCTCAGGGCACACCAGTTCCCCGAGGACCAGGGACCGCTGGCGCATCCGGTGCGGCCGCGCCGCTACCGCGAGATCAACAATTTCTACACGGCGACCGTCTACGAAAAAGGCTCGGAAGTCGTGCGCATGATCCGCACCATTCTCGGACCTGACACGTTCCGCGCCGGAATGGATCTCTATTTCGAGCGCCATGACGGCGAAGCAGCGACGATCGAGGATTTCCTCAAAGTGTTCGAGGACGCCTCCGGGCGCGATCTGTCGCAATTCGCGCTCTGGTACCACCAGGCGGGCACGCCGAACCTGACCGTCAGTTCGACGCACAATCCGGCCACGCGCGAGTTCACGCTCGAGATCGAGCAGTCGGTGCCGCCGACGCCGTCGGAAAGCCGCAAGCGGCTGATGCACATCCCGCTCGCCTTCGGGCTGGTCGGCGCCGGCGGCGAACCGGTTGCCTATGGCGGCGTCGAGGGCGCCGCCGTCGAGGACGGTGTCATCCATATTCGCAAGCGCCGTCACATGGTGCGCTTCTCAGGCGTTGCCGAGCGGCCGGCGGTGTCGCTCAATCGCGGCTTTTCGGCGCCGATCACGCTTTCGGTCGAGCAGAAGGCCGACGACCAGTTCTTCCTCGCCGGCCATGACAGCGATGCCTTTGCGCGCTGGCAGGCGTTCAACACGCTTTTGACCGATGCGCTGATAGCGGCCTTCCGCCAGATCCTCGGCGGCGCAAAGCCGGCCTTCACCGCCAGGCTGACCGGACTTGCCGGCAAGATCGCCGGCGACGAGACGCTGGAACCCGCTTACCGGGCACTGGCGCTTTCGCTTCCGGGCGAGGCCGACATTGCTCGCGACATCGGCAGGAATATCGACCCCGACGCCATCTTCGCCGCCCGCGAGGCGCTGGCGCTGGCAATCGCGCGCGCCAATCAGCAAACGTTCACCGACCTATACGGCCGCCTCGCCGACGACGGGCCGTTCAGCCCCGACGCGGCAAGTGCGGGACGCCGCGCGCTGCGCAACATCCTGCTCGACTACCTCTCGCTGCTGCCGAAAGGGGCTGCGCTCGCCGCCCGGCATTTCGAGGTCGCGACGAACATGACCGACCGCGCCGCAGCGCTGACCGTCCTTGCGCACCGCCATGACGGTTCGCCGGAGGCGATCAAGGCGCTGGCCGATTTCGAGGCCCGTTATGGCGCCGATCCGCTGGTCATGGACAAATGGTTCCAGATCCAGGCCAGCGTGCCGGGACCCCGGACAGTCGACACGGTACGCGAGCTGACTGGTCACGCAGCTTTCTCGATGGCCAATCCGAACCGGGTGCGCTCGCTGGTCGGCACATTCGCCAGCGCCAACCAGACCGGCTTCCACCGCGCCGATGGCGAAGGCTACCGGTTTTTTACCCAGACCGTACTCGAGGTTGAAAAACGCAATCCGCAAGTGGCGGCCAGGCTGGCGACAGCGCTGCGCTCGTGGCGCTCGCTGGAGCCGGGCAGGCAAGCCAAGGCCAGGGAAGCGCTGCTGGCCATCGCCGGTGCCGAGAACCTGTCGGCGGATTTGCGGGACATTGTGGAGCGAACGCTGGCCTGATCCCTCCCCCTTGAGGGGACGGTGGACAGCCGCCGAAGGCGGATGGACGGGTGGGGTCGTTGCGGCAGTGCGCGACCTCGACCAACTTCGACCGTGATTGAGAGAGTCGAGCGCTTCGCCGAGGACCCCACCCGGCCCTTCGGGCCACCCTCCCCTCAAGGGGAGGGATTTCAGCGTTATTTCAATGAATTTTTAATGTTTTTCGGCCGCGCCTCTGGACAAGGCGAATCACCTTTGATTCTTTACAGACGATTCGGATGTGCGGTGTTGCCGAATCGTCAAGCGTACGGAAATTCGGGGAGTGCCATTTATGGCCAAGGCGGACGCGTGGGGCGCGCCCGAAGGGACGGCTTTTGAGCGGCGCAAGGCGCGAGGCGACGGCCTCGCCGGCAATACGCGGCTCATCGCTGAACCAGCCTACCGGCGGCTCCTGGCTGCCGAACCCCTTCTGCGCCGTTCGATACCGGCTCTCATCATCATCTTCCTGATCGTCATCGCCGCACTGCGCGTGCTGTCGCTGATGAACGAGCGCGACGAGGCCGAGCGCGACGGCAAGGCGGTGCTAGGTCTCGCCGCCGGCCAGATGGCGAACGCAATCTCGGCCGACCCGACCGCGGCATCCAGCGGTGCAATTGATCTTCTGGAAAGCACGAGCCGCCAGGGCGCCATGGGCAGAAGCCATGTGCTTGTGATCACCGACAGCGCCTTCAAGATCATTGCCGTGTCGCCGCTGTCGACCGGCTGGCAAGGGCGATCGCTGGACAGCCTGGTGCTGGACGGCCAGCCGCTGTTCATGTTCGGCGACCGCGCCGGGGTCATGGATGTCAGCATCGGCGGCCAGGACTGGTACGCGGCGGTGAGCCTGACCCGGGACCGCAAGTACGCCGCCGCCGTGCTGGTGCCGCAGGAAGCGGCGTTCGACAACTGGCGCAAGACCGTCTCGCTCAACGTCACGCTGTTTGTGCTGACAGCCGGCGTGCTGATCATCATCCTCTACGCCTATTTCGGCCAGGCATCGCGCGCCCAGACAGCCGACCGCATCTATCTCGAAGCCCATCAGCGCATCGACATGGCGCTGGTTCGCGGTCGCTGCGGCCTGTGGGACTGGGACATGGTGCGCGGCAAGATGTACTGGTCGCGCTCGATGTACGACATGCTGGGCTACGAGCCCTGCAACTCGATGCTGTCGTTCGGCGAGGTCGACGACATCATCCACCCCGAGGACGGCGACCTGTTCGAGCTGGCCAACAAAATCGTCGAGCGCGAGATCGACCATATCGACCAGGTGTTCCGGATGCGTCACGCCGACGGCCAGTGGGTGTGGATGCGCGCCAGGGCCCAGGTGATCGACCCGGAAGCGCCTGAGATCCAGCTGATCGGCATTGCCGTCGACGTCACCGAGCAGCGGCATCTGGCGCTGCGCTCGGAGGCGGCCGACCTGCGCCTGCGGACCGCGATCGAAAACATCAACGAATCCTTCGTGCTGTGGGATGCCGCCCAGCGCCTGATCATGTGCAATTCCAAATACCAGAAGGACAACGGCCTGTCGGACCGCGACGTCATGCCGGGCGCTGCGCGCGCCGTGCTTGAAGAGCGCATGCTGGCCTTCGCCTCTGAACGGCGGCTGGCCAACACCAACGGGCCGCAAGGGGGCGCAACCTTCGAGCGGCAGCTCTCCGACGGCCGCTGGCTGCAGGTCAACGAACTGAGGACCCGGGACGGCGGCACGGTCTCCGTCGGCTCCGACATCACCCAGATCAAGCTGCACCAGGAAAAGCTGGTCGACAGCGAGCGCCGGCTGATGGCGACCATCCACGACCTCAGCCTCGCCCGCCGGGCCGAGGAAGAGCGCGCCAAGGAACTGGTCGAGCTCAACCGCGAATATATGAAGGAAACCGAGCGCGCCGAGGCCGCCAATCGGGCCAAATCCGAATTCCTAGCCAACATGTCGCACGAGCTGCGCACGCCGCTCAACGCCATCATCGGGTTCTCCGAACTGATGGAACAAGGCCTGTTCGGGCCGCTCGGTTCGCCGCGCTACGAGGAATATGCCAACGACATCAACGGCAGCGGCAAATATCTGCTCGGCGTCATCAACGACATACTCGATATGTCGAAGATCGAAGCCGGCCAATTCTCGGTGGACCGCGAGGAAATCGATCTCTGCCCGCTGATCCGCGAGACGGTGCGGGTGATCTCGCTGCAGGCGGCGGAGAAATCGATCACGGTCGAAACCCGCATCGCCGATACGATGACGCTGTTCGCCGACCGCCGGGCGATCAAGCAGATCGCCATCAATCTGCTGTCGAATGCGGTGAAGTTCACCGGTCAGGGCGGCCATATCTCGGTGCGCGCCCGCAACACGTCAGGCGCGCTGGTGCTGACCATCGAGGACAATGGCTGCGGCATTCCGAAGGAGGCACTGAGCAAGCTTGGCCGCCCCTTCGAACAGGTGCAGAACCAGTTTTCGAAGAACCACGCCGGCTCCGGCCTCGGCCTTGCCATCTCGCGCTCGCTGGCCGAGCTGCAGGGCGGCGCGCTGAAAATCCGCTCGACCGAAGGCGTCGGCACGATCGTGTCGGTGCGCATTCCGGTGAAGAAGCCGGCGCTGGCGGTGAAGGCGGCGGCCTGACGGCCCGCCAATGCGAGCGGTGCTCTCCGCCGCGTTCAAGGACTGAGTAGCCCCGGTCATGTAAGGGCTCCGGCGGCTTTCGCCGCCGGAGACATATCGCCATTTCACTCCATGCTGTCGTCGCCGCCGTCCCATTGGTGGTGGCGGCCCATGCGGCCTTTCTTTGGCAGTTCGTTGCGCTCGATCTTGCCGTCATTGTTGCGGTCGAGCATGGCGAACACCTTCTTCTCGCGCCCGGTGATGTCGTCCGTGGTCAGCGTGCCGTCGCCCTTGCTGTCGTAGCGGGCAACTATGCGCTTGGCCATTTCCTCGAACCGCGCCTTCTCCAGCGCGTCAGCGAGCTGGGCGACTGTCAGCTTGCCGCCATTATCGGCGACCAGCTTCTTCAGCCGCGCGTTCATGGCGTCGGAAAACTGGTCGAAGCTGATGGTGCCGTTGGAATCCTTCATCGCCTTGTCGAGGCGCATCATCGCGCCCTCGCGCATTCTGGCGCTGGCATTGTTCTCGGCATAGGCGGTGGTGCCAACGGCGCCGGCAAGCGCGACAAAGGCAAGGGCAAGTCCGGTTGTCTTTCTCATGGGTATCTCCTGTTGCATCGTCACCCCCGATGCGATCCGAAACAGCCGCCAACGCTTCACGCCCTCACGACCGTTTCGTACGAAGCAAAAGGTTGAAATCCTTTCTGACCTTTTGCGACGTTTCCTTGAGATGTGCTTCCAGCACACCGAAATCCGGCAGGTCAGTCACCGCCAGAAGCAGATCCGACAATCCCGGCGGAACGTCATCCCGTTCGAATGCACCGGTGAGGCAAAGCCGCGTCATCTGGGTCAGCGCCAGATAGAGTTGGTAGGCTTCGCAAAGCTGCTGCCTGACGTCAGCATCGGCAAAATCCGGCGACAGATGCGCCAGGATTTCGCCGGTCGCGGTCACCCTGCGGCCGGCTTCGACCTGCCCGGTTATAACCGCCACCTGCGCGATGAATTCGAGGTCGATGAGGCCGCCGGAGATGAGCTTGATGTCCCAGAGATCGCGCGGCGATTTTTCCTTCTCGATCAGCGCGCGCATCTCGGATGCCTCCGCCCTCACCTTGGCGGCGTCGCGCGGCAAGGCCAGAAGTGCCGCCACCTCGGCCTCGACCTCGGCGCAAAGGGCCGCGTCGCCGCCGATGGCGCGCCCCCGGGCCAGCGCCATGTGCTCCCAGGTCCAGGCCTCCTGGCGCTGGTATTTCTTGAAGGCATCGATGTGGGTGGCCACCGGCCCCTTGTTGCCGGATGGCCGCAAGCGCAGGTCGAGCTCGTAGAGAACGCCTTCGGCGGTCGGCGCCGAGACAGCCGCGATCAGCCGCTGCGTCATCCTGGTATAGTAGTGCGATGGTGCGAGCGGCTTGTCGCCGTCGGACTCGTCGGCATTCGCGTCGTGGTCGTAGAGCAGGATGAGGTCGACATCGGAGCCGGCGGTGAGCTCGCGGCTGCCGAGTTTGCCCATGCCGAGCAGCGACACGGTGCCGCCGGCGATGCGGCCATGACGCAGCGCGAATTCGGTGGTCACCGCCTGCAATGCGGCGTCGATGGTGAGGTCGGCGAGATCGGAAAAGGCGCGGCCGGCGCGCGCCGGGTCGATCGAGCCGGCGAGCAGCCTGACACCGATCAGGAATTTCTGCTCGGAGGCAAAGATGCGCAAACGGTCGAGCACGTCCTCATAAGCCCGGTCGCCTTCGATGAAAGCGGCCAACCGCGCTGAGAGATAGGCTCGGTTGGGCAGTTCGGCGAGCAGCGCCGGGTCGAGCAGACCGTCGAAGACATGCGGGCGCCTTGTGATGATTGCCGCCAGCCGAGGCGCGGCGCCCATGATCGTCGCCATTAGTTTCAGCAGGGCGGGATTCGACTGCAGCAGCGAAAACAGCTGGATGCCGGCGGGCAGGCCGGCGAGGAATTCGTCGAAGCGAACCAGCGCCTCGTCGGCCCGGCGCGTCTGGCCGAAGGCTTTGAGCAGCGCCGGCGTCAGTTCGGTCAGCCGCTCGCGCGCTTCCGCCGACTGGGTGACGCGGTAGCGGCCGAAATGCCAGCCTCGAATCACCCGGCAGATGTCGCTTGGCCGCTGGAAGCCAAGGCCGTGCAAGGTCTGCAGCGTGTCGGGATCGTCGACATCGCCGGTGAAGACCAGATTGCCGACGCCTGCCGATAATTCAGGCGCGGTCTCGAACAGCGCGGCGTAATGGCGCTCGACCTCATGCAAAGCCGCGCGAAAGGTTTCGGCAAATCTGGCGGCATCGGCAAAGCCCAGCAGATGGGCGATGCGTTCCAGCCCCTCATCATCGTCGGGCAGAATATGCGTCTGCTCGTCGGCGACCATCTGGATGGCGTGTTCGACGCGGCGCAGAAACCAATATTGCTGCGTGAGCGCGTCGCGTGCATCGGCGGTGATCCAGTTGCGCGCGGCCAGCGCACCCAGCATCGGCACCGTCTCGCGGCCGCGCAGCTCCGGAAAACGGCCGCCGGCGATCAGCTGCTGGGTCTGGACGAAGAACTCGATTTCGCGAATGCCGCCGCGGCCGAGCTTCACGTTGTGTCCTTTGACCGCGATCTCGCCATGACCCTTGTGGGCATGGATCTGGCGCTTGATCGAATGAACGTCGGCGATCGCCGCATAGTCCATGTATTTGCGCCAGACATAAGGCTGCAATTCCCGCAGGAACGCATCCCCGGCATCGAGATCGCCGGCCACGGGACGCGCCTTGATCATGGCGGCGCGCTCCCAGTTCTGGCCGCGCGCCTCATAGTAGCGAAGTGCTGCCTCGACCGGGATCGCCAGCGGCGTCGAGCCTGGATCGGGGCGAAGCCTCAAATCGGTGCGGAAGACATAGCCGTGCCCGGTGCGGTCCTGCAGGATGCGGACCAGCCTGCGGGTCAGGCGCGCAAACAGCTCTGTGGCGTCGAGCGGATCGACGATTGCCGGCGCATCCGGATCGAAGAAGACGACGAGGTCGATGTCGGAGGAGAAATTCAGTTCATGCGCGCCAAGCTTGCCCATGCCGAGCACGATCCAGCCGGATTGCTGTGACGGATTTTCGGGATCGGCCAATTTGAGCTTGCCTTGGCTGTGCGCCTCGCGCAGCAGGAAGTCGACCGCCGCGCAGGTGCAGGCATCGGCGAGATTGCTGAGGCGCCTTACCGTCAGCGCGGCATCGGCCTCGCCGGAGAGGTCTGCAAGTGCGATCAGGAAGTGAGCTTCACCCTTCCACTGCCTGAGTTCCATCATCAGGCTGGATTCGGAAACGGTCTCGGAAAAGGCGACCTTGCCGATCGCTTCGGCGATGGCGAGCAGCCGAGCCTCGACACTGCCATCGAACAGCGCGTCGAGGATTTGCGGCCGGCGGCGCGCGACATCGCGGAGGAAGGGCGAGAGGTCGAAGACGGCAGCGAGAAACTCCTGTGCGGCGCCCTTGCCCCCTAGGAATTTCGCCAGCCGCGGCAGGTTCTCGTCCTTGGCATCGCCAGCGATCTCCGACAGTTCACGCCGGGCGCGGGCCTCATCCAGCGGCGCGAGCTGCGCCGCCAGTTGCACGCGCCATTCGGTCTCGATCCGTTTCGCAGCCATCCTCACCGCCATCAATGGTCCTCCCGCGCCGGGAAGCTCATGATAACGGACAATCCGGGATTGGCAGGCAGAAGTTCAAGCCGGCCATTGTGAAAAGTCATGATCGCCTTGGCGAGGCTGAGGCCAAGACCGGATCCCGGCTGCGAGCGGCTCTTTTCCAGCCGCACGAAGCGCTCGGTCGCCCTGGCGCGGTCGGCATCGTCGGGGATGCCATGGCCATTGTCGGAAACGGAAAGGCGGATTTCGTGACCGACGCGCTGCAGGGCTACGCGCACGGCAGGCTTTTCCGTCGCATCGGTCGAGTATTTGATGGCGTTGTCGACGATGTTCGACAGTGCCTGGCCGATCAGCTCGCGGTTGCCATCGACGGAAAAACTCCCGTCCGCTGCAGTTTCAAGCACCACGCCAGCCTCCTCCGCCACCGGCTCATAAAGCTCGACAACGTCATGCACCGCGGCGGCGAGATCGACCTTGCTGGTGCTCTCCGAGGAATAGCCGGCCTCCAGCCTGGAGATCATCAGGATGGCGTTGAAGGTTTTTATCAGCTGGTCGGATTCGGCGATGGTGCCTTCCAGCGCCTGCCGGTAGTCGGTGGTCTTGTGCTTGCCCGAAAGTGTCGCCTCGGCGCGGTTGCGCAGTCTGGTCAGCGGCGTCTTCAAATCATGGGCGATGTTGTCGGAGACCTGCTTCAGCCCTTCGTTGAGCGTCGCTATCCTGGCCAGCATGGTGTTGAGGTTTTCCGACAGGCGGTCGAACTCATCGCCGGCGCCGGTCACCGGCAGCCGTCCCGTGAGATCGCCGCCCATGATGCGGCGGCTTGCCTCCGAGACGCTGTCGATGCGCTTCAGCGCGGCGCGGCCGACAAGGAACCAGATCAGCAGCCCGCCCAGGCCCATCATGCCCAGCGCCAGCATCAGGGCGCGGCGGACGACGGCGCGGAAGCGCTCGGGCTCGCCGAGATCGCGGCCGACCAGCATGATCATCTGGTTGGGCAGCCGCAGCACCAGCGCGATGGCGTTGTGGCCCTTCTCGCCCTCGGACTGAATTTCGGTCTCGCCGGGCTGCGCGCCATTCGGGTCAGAAGCCTGGTTGCGCTGCCGTTCGAGCTCACCTTCGCCGAAACGGCGATAGGAGAAGGGTTCGGTCGTCCAGCCATCGGTCTCGAGCACCCCCGGTGCCAGGCTCTGCACGTTGCCGGTGAGGATCTGGCCGTTGACATCGGCAATGAGATAGAGGTTGGCGCCGGGCTGGCGCGAGCGCTGCTCGACGACGCGCACCAGCCGCGGCAGGCCGCCGCTCTGATAGGCACGGGCAAGGCCGAGCACCTCGTCATTGATGGTCTGCTGGGTCTGGCCGGTCAGCATGCGGGCCGACAACGACGTCATGTAGAAGACCAGCAACACGGCACATAGCGCGAAAAGCAGGAAATAAAGCGCTGAAAGCCGCGCCGCCGTCGTCCTCATGATGGCCGGCAGGGAAAGGGCCATCGAGTTCTAGCTCATGATGAGATTTGGCTGAAATCTCATCATGACCTACCCCTTTGTTGGAGCATGATCTTCTCCAAAAACCGGTACCTACTTTTTGGGATCATGCTCTAGCCGCTCTTCAGCATATAGCCGGCGCCGCGAACCGTATGGAGGATCGGCTTGTCGAAACCCTTCTCGATCTTGCCACGCAGGCGCGAGACGTGAACGTCGATGACGTTGGTCTGCGGATCGAAATGATAGTCCCAGACATTTTCGAGCAGCATGGTGCGCGTCACCACCTGGCCGGCATGGCGCATCAGATATTCGAGCAGGCGGAATTCGCGCGGCTGCAGCGTGATCTCGCGCGCCGCGCGCTTGACCGAATGGGACAGCCGGTCAAGCTCGAGATCGCCGACCCGGTAGACGGTTTCGGCCTCCCTGGCGCTGGCGCGGCGGTTCAGCACCTCGACGCGGGCGAGCAATTCGGAAAAGGCATAGGGCTTGGTCAGATAGTCGTCCCCGCCGGCGCGCAGACCGGTAACGCGGTCATCGACTTCGCCCAGCGCCGACAGGATCAGCACCGGCGTGGTGTTGCCGCGCGAGCGCAGGCCGGCAATGACGGAGAGCCCGTCGCGGCGTGGCATCATGCGGTCGACGACCATCACGTCATAGTCGCCGGCATCGGCCAGCGCAAAGCCGGTTTCGCCGTCGCCGGCGACATGGGCGGTGTGCCCAGCCTCGGCAAAGGCCTTCTGCATATAGTCGGCCGCCTCGCGATCGTCTTCTATGACGAGAATCTTCATTGAGCCGTTATACGCGATTTCGCCGGAAGATTGAGGGGCGGCCATGAGCGCAAAAGCTTTCGTTCAAGCATGTCGTTATGCCAAAACCGCCGTGCACTTTTGGGCGACATGCTTCGATGTTAGAGCGGCAGCGGGCGATGGGGGCCCGCTGCCGCCGGGGGCAGAACACGATGACTGACTAACGCGTTCGGCCCCTTGCTTCCCGTGCGGCGGCTCGGGGGTGTTGAAACCGCCGCACTGGAAACTGTGTGATGTCAGCCTTTGGCGACTGGCAGCGCGACGAAGCGGTTTGAATCGTCGCGGGTGATCTGCATCAGCACCGCCTTGCGGCCGGACTTGACCGCATCGGCCATCGCCTTGGCGACGTCTTCGGTGCCGTTCACCTCCGTCGAATTGACCGAGGTGATGACATCGCCGGGCTGGATGCCGCGGTCGGCGGCATCGCTGTCGGGATCGACATCGGTCACCACCAGGCCCTTGCCGTTTTCCGACTTGGTGACGGTGAGGCCGAGATCGGCCAGCGCGGCGGGCTTTGCCGGTGCCGCGGGCTGCTGCGGGTCGGCCGAGGCCTGCTTGTCAGTGGATGGCAGCGTGCCGAGATCGACCTTGATGGTCTGGCTCTTGCCGTCGCGCCACACCGTGACGTCGACCGACTTGCCGGGTGGGTAGGCGCCGATCAGACGAGCCAGTTCCTTCGGCGATGCGACGTCCTTGCCTTCGACCTGGGTGATCACGTCACCGGCGGTGATGCCGGCCTTCTTGCCGGGGCCACCGTCCTGGGCGCCCGAAACCAGAGCCCCGTTCTGCGACTTCAGGCCCAGCGATTCGGCGATGTCCGATGTAACCGGCTGGATTTCGACGCCGAGCCAGCCACGCTGCACCGAGCCGCTCTTCATCAGATCCTGCACCACCTGCTTGGCGGTCGAGGCCGGAATGTCGAAGGCGATGCCGACGCTTCCGCCCGACGGCGAGAAGATCGCGGTGTTGATGCCGACGACCTGGCCGTTGAGGTTGAAGGTCGGGCCGCCCGAATTGCCGCGGTTGACCGAGGCGTCGATCTGGATGAAGTCGTCGTAGGGACCGGCGCCGATATCACGGCCACGGGCCGAGACGATGCCCGCGGTGACGGTGCCGCCGAGGCCGAACGGATTGCCGACGGCCACCACCCAGTCGCCGACGCGAACCTTGGAATCGTCGGCGAAATCGACATAGGTGAACTTGCCGACGCCATCGACCTTGAGCACCGCCAGATCGGTGCGCGGATCGGTGCCGATCAGCTTGGCGTCAAGCTCCTTGCCGTCATTCATTACCACTGTGAAGGCGGAGCCTTCCTCGACGACATGGTTGTTGGTGACGAGATAACCGTCATCGGAGATGAAGAAGCCCGAACCCTGGGCTACCGGACGCGGCTGGTCGTTGTTATGGTCGCGGTGGCTGAAGCGACGATTGCCGCCGCCCTGGCCGTTCTGATCGCCAAAGCCCCGGAATTGCTTGAAGAACTGGCGCAGCTGCGGATTGTCGGGCAGGTTGTTCATGCCGTCCGGATCGTCGGACTGGTCGGAGCCGTCATCGGCGGCAGGCTCGATCTTGGCCTTGACCTTGACGCTGACCACGGCCGGCGAAACGCGCTCGACGACGTCGGCAAAGCCCGGTACCTGCGGCGCTTCGACCCGCACGGCATCGGCCAGAACGGGAGCTGTACCAGTGGCAACGGCGCCGAAACCGATGCCGCCGGCAATGGCCAGCGAAGCGGCGGCGGCCAACAGGCGCTTGCGGGTCCGGGAATATGGGTTGGGGGCGATAGTCATGGGTCTCATATCCTCTTTTCACTGGATGCGGCTCAGGCAGAGCATCCTCGGACAAGAGAAATAGAGAGGCGCACATTACCGCGCCATTTCCGAAGCATGAAAGTTTTGTAATGTTGGGCGGACGCACAAATCGCTTGGTTGCGCTCGCCTGCTGCGCTATGGTGTACACAACTCAGCACAAGGCTTTCACAATGACAGCAAGCACCACCATGACCATTCGAGTCTCGTCCGAGACCAAGCTGAAGCTGGAGCAGATCGCTACCGATACCAGGCGTAGTAAATCATTCCTCGCCGCCGAGGCGGTCTCAGCCTATGTCGATCGCGAGCTGGATATCATCGAAGGCATAAAACGTGGCATGGCCGACGCAGAGGCTGGCCGCGTCGTGCCCCACGACGACGCCATGGCGGAGGTCGACGCGGTGATCGAAGCAGCGAAAGCCAGGCGCGCAGGCAAGGCGTGAAGCGGTTCGTCACCTGGTCGCGAGAGGCGCTGGACGATCTCACGCAGCAAGTTGCCTTTATCGCTCAGGACAATCCTGCCGCCGCCCGACGCCTCGCGGACCGTATCCGTGAAATGGGCCGGGGCCTTGGTGATATGGCGACGGGCCGACCTGGCCGGGTAACAGGCACTTATGAGAAGCCCATCGGCCGCCTGCCCTACATCATTGCCTATGAATTGCGCCTGATCGCCGGCCGTCAGAGCATTGTTATCCTGCGCGCCATCCACACGTCGCGGGACTGGCCTTTGGAGGAATGGCCGAGCTAGTCGCTCAGCATCTTGTCCAGCGCCGCCTGTTCCTCGGCGCTCAGCGCCTTGGTTGCCAACGAGCGGCGGGAGCGTGTGGTCAGCACAATGAAAATGCCGCCGGCCAGAAGCAGAAGCACCGGCGTGCCCCAAAGCAAGGCGTTGCGCGGGCTGAAGCGCGGCTTCAACAGCACGAACTCGCCGTAGCGCGACACGATATAGTCCATCACCTGCTGGTCGGTATCGCCGGCAACCAGGCGCTGGCGCACCAGGATGCGCAGGTCGCGGGCGAGGTCTGCATCGGATTCGTCGATGGACTGGTTCTGGCAGACCATGCAGCGCAGGCCTTCCGACAGTAGCCGCGCCCTCGCCTCGAGCGCCGGATCGGTGAGAACCTCGTCCGGTTTCACCGCTTGCGCCGCGCCGGCAAACAGCAGCGCCAGAAGCAGGGTGAGCGAGGCCAACGAGAACCTGGTGCTCACGGCGCGCCTGCCGACGGCATGGAGGCTGCCTGCTTGCGGCGGCGCGAGGGTGCGCCAACCCGCAGGCGCCGGTCGAGCAGCGACATTGCGGCTCCCGCCATCATCACCAGAGCTCCGCCCCAGATCAGCGTCACCAGCGGCTTCCACCACAGGCGCACCACGACCGACCCATCGGTGCCCTCATCGCCCAGCGACAGATAGAGTTGGCTGAAGCCGATCGTCTCGATGCCGGATTCGGTCGTCGTCGTCTGCCGCACCGGAAAGAAGCGCTTGGCCGAGGTGATCTCGGCTGAAACGCCGCCACCGGCGCCGATCACGGAAAAGCGGCCGCGCTGCTCGCTGTAATTCGGACCCTGCGCCGGGAAGAGGCCGTCGAAACGCAGCGTGTGGCCGGAGAGTTCGACGCTCTCGCCGGCATGCATCGACAGTATCCTTTCGGTGCCGAAGCACAGCGTGCCGACAATGCCGAGCGTCGTCAGCCCGAGGCCGAGATGGGCAAGTGCAGTGCCGAACACCGAACGCGGCAGGCCGGCGAAACGGCGCAGCATGATGGCGGGCGACACATTGCCAAAGCCGGACTTGACGGCGAGGTCGGTGAGCGCGCCGCAGACCAGCCAGCAGGCGAGGCCGACACCAAGGGCGGCGAACACCGACGCGCCGTCGATAAACAGCCCCGTGACCAGCATCGCCAGGAGAGCGGCGCCGAAAGCCGCCATCAGGCGCTGAGCGACGGCATAGAGGTCGCCGCGCTTCCAGGCTAGCAGCGGCCCGAACGGAACCACGACCAGCAGCGGCACCATCAGCGGGCCGAATGTCAGGTTGAAGAAGGGGGCGCCGACCGAGATCTTGCCGGCCGAAAGCGCCTCGACCGCGAGCGGATAGAGCGTGCCGACCAGCACGGTGGCGGTGGCCGTGGTCAGGAACAGATTGTTGAGGACAAGCGCGCCTTCGCGCGAGATCGGGTGGAACAGGCCGCCGGCCGTCAGCCGCGAGGCGCGCAGCGCAAACAGGGCCAGCGAGCCGCCGATGAACAGCGTCAAAATGCACAGGATGAAGATGCCGCGGGTCGGATCGGTGGCGAAAGCATGCACCGAGGTCAGCACGCCGGAGCGCACCAGGAAGGTGCCGAGCAGCGACAGCGAGAAGGTGAGGATGGCAAGCAGCAGCGTCCAGATCTTGAGCGCCGAACGCTTCTCCATGACGATCGCCGAATGCAGAAGAGCCGTGCCGGCCAGCCACGGCATAAAGGAGGCGTTTTCGACCGGATCCCAGAACCAGAAGCCGCCCCAGCCGAGCTCGTAATAGGCCCAGTAGGAGCCCATCGCGATGCCGCCGGTGAGGAACATCCAGGCGACCAGCGTCCACGGCCGCACCCAGCGCGCCCAGGAGGCATCGATGCGGCCTTCGATGAGGGCGGCGACCGAGAAGGAAAAGCAGATAGAGAACCCGACATAGCCGAGATAGAGCAGCGGCGGATGGATGGCGAGGCCAAGATCCTGCAGGACCGGGTTGAGATCGCGGCCCTCGATCGGCGCCGGATTGAGCCGGGTGAACGGATTGGATGTCGCCAGGATGAACAGGAAGAAGGTGGCGCCGATAGCCCCCTGCACGGCCAGCACATTGGCGCGCAGCGTCGCCGGAAGGTTGGAGCCGAAGACGGCGACCAGCGCACCGAAGAAGGTCAGGATCAGCACCCAGAGCAGCATCGAGCCTTCGTGATTGCCCCAGGTTCCGGTGATCTTGTAGATCAGCGGCTGCAGCGAATGCGAGTTTTCCCACACGCTCGCCACCGAGAAATCGGAACTTGCATAGGCGCCGGCGAGTGCTGCGAACGATAGCGCCGTGAGCGCGAAGCCTGTGACCGTGACGGGACCGCCGACAGCCATCAGCCTCTGGTTGCCGGTACGGGCGCCGATCAGCGGCACCAGCGTCTGCACCAGCGACAGCACAAAGGCGAGGACGAGCGCGAAGTGTCCGGTCTCAACCATTACTGGCTCTTGCTCTCTTGCCACACGCCCTTGGCCTTCAGCCCGTCAGCGACTTCCTTGGGCATGTAGCGCTCGTCATGCTTGGCCAGCACGCTGTCGGCGACGAAAACGCCGTCGGCGCCAAAGCTGCCTTCGGTGATGACGCCCTGCTCCTCGCGGAACAGATCGGGCAGGATGCCGGTATAGCTGACCTTGACCGATTTGTGCGTGTCGGTGACCGAGAACGCAACCGTCGCGCCCTGCCCGCGCACGACCGTGCCCTTTTCGACGAGGCCGCCGAGCCTGATGCGCTGTCCCGGCTGCAAGCTGGCGGTGGTCAGATCGGCGGGCATATAGAAATAGGAGGCCTTCTGGCCCAACGCATAGAAGGTCAGCCCGGTGGCGGCGCCGAGGAAGGCAAGACCTCCGACAATCACCGACAATCGCTTCTGCTTGCGCGTCATGTCCTACTCCGTCGCCGTCAGGCCGAGCGAGGCGGCAAAGGCGGTGAATTTCTTCGCTTCCTCACTGTCGGCGCCAAACACGGCAATACCGCGATGCAGCGCGTCGCGCGCCTGGTCGGCCTTGCCCAGCACAACATAGGAACGAATGAGCCGCATCCATCCTTCCGTGTCGCGCGGATTTTGCCGCAATTTTTCGTCGAGGCCGGCGACCATGGTTTCGATCATGGCCTGCCTGTCCCGCGGCGCCATCGAGGCGGCATCGACGGCTGCGGCGTCGGGGCCTTTGGCGGGCTCTCCTGACGCGACGCTGCGGTTGGCGGCCTCGGCCAGTGCCTGTTGGACAGCTCCGCGCCATGGCGAATCCTGCGGCAGGGAATCGAGCATTTTCTGCCAAGCCGTGGTTGCCTCGGGTATGCGGCCTTCCTGGGCCAGCGCCATCGCCAAATAGAACGAGGCTTTCGCGTTTCCCGGGTCGAGTTTTAGCGCCTGTTCGAAAGCGTATTGCGCATCGGCCGAAACGATGCCGCCGGCCGCATTGGCGATCGCTTCGCCGAGACCGGCCTCGCGGGCAGCCGTGTCGCCATCGAGGCGGATGGCATTGCGATAGGCGGTCACGGCATCGGGAAAGCGCTGCAGGCGCAGATAGATCGGGGCGAGCACGTCCCAGCCGCGTCCATCGCCAGGGTTGGCGGCAAGATGGGCCTCGGCGCGCGCCACCAACTCGTCGACCGAACTATCGGCCGGATTCTTGGCCAGCCGTTCGGCAAGCGGCTGCGACGGCAGATCCGGCGAGCCGAGCTGGCTGTAAAGGCCCCAGCTGAGCAGAGGGACCGCCAGTACCGCAGCCGTTGCCACCAGCCTTGCCGCCTTTGACGGCTGCCGCGTGCCAGGCGCATCGGCTTGACCGACATTGGCTTGACCAACATCTCCCAGGCGAAGGATGCGGCGGGCGATTTCGGCGCGCGCCTCCTCGGCTTCCGCCGGCTGGATCAGCCCGCGCGCGGCGTCACGCTCAAGCTCGGCCAGTTGGTCGCGATAAACTTCGAGGTCGTGGTCGCTGCTGGTCGGAGCGTCCTTGCCGCCACTGGTCAGCGGCAGCAGCACCGTCAGGCTTGCGCCTAGCGTGAGGATTGCGGCTATGACCCAGAACAGCATGGTTCTTCCAATAGAGCGAGAGCCCTGCTCTCACAACATGAGGGTGCTGCGACGCTTTGACGGGATTCCGACCCCGGCCCAATGTTCAGGTCAGCGGCGTCCAGCTGCCGTCGGCGTTGCGGCATGCGGTGCCCCGCGCGGTCTGGCCGGCCGTGCCGGTAAACACCGTATGGGTGTACTGGCGGCAATCCTGCGAGCCGACGCGGTAGGGCTGGGCCGCGACGACTTCGCCGGAATGAGCCGAACTGTCGCTCTTCCAGGTCACCTTCTGGCCGCTCGCCGTATATTCGAGCGCCTTGTACTCCGCCTCGAGCGCCTTGCGCTTCTCGGTGCTGTTCAGGCCGCTGCCGATCGATCCGCCGACGAGCCCGCCGGCCATGGCCGAGATGATCGTCGTCGCGACTTTGGCCCCTGAAGGAGGCGACGCGGGCGGGTTGGTGATGGAGATATCCGGGCCACTGCCCTTGCCCAGCGTTCCGCAGCCGGAAAGAGCGAGCAGTGCGGAAACGAGCGCAACGCGAATCTTCATGCCAACAACCGGTTTTCTTGAACGGGATGCGCTGGGGGCCGCGTCATCGGGGGCGTCAGGACGTCATACTATTGATATTTGTCGGAAATTTGGCCGTTCTTAACGGCTTTTGCGCAATCGAGGGGCCGCCATAACACAGGCATTCGGCCGTGTCGATTGGCCCTGGGCAGTACATCATTGCAAGCTCCGCAAGCGCACAACCGCCTTCAGCCCGCCCATCGTGGAGCGTTCCAGCGCCAGCGCCCCGCCATACTCGTTGACGAGGTCGGCAACGATGGCAAGTCCGAGCCCGGTTCCCGGCTTTGTCTCGTCGAGGCGCCGGCCGCGTTTCAAGACATCGCGGGCCTTGTCCTCGGGGATGCCGGGACCGTCATCCTCGATCGATAGCTCGAACAGGCCGGCTGCGGCCGGCGTGACGGATACGGCAACAGTGCTCCTTGCCCATTTCATCGCATTGTCGAGGAGGTTGCCGACCAGTTCCTCCAAATCCTCGCGCTCGCCAGCAAAGACGATGTCGGCCGCCGGCAGCGTAAGCGACAGGCTGACATCAGGCTTGAGTTTTTGCAGCACGCGCACCATGCGCTGCACCAGCGGGGTCACCGGCGTGCGGTAGACGACGCTGTCGCGCTGCGCGGCGACCCGAGCCCGCTGCAGATAATGGTCGACCTGCTTCTGCATCGAGGCGGCCTGGTCGGCGATGAGCTGGCCCTTGGCGCCGCCGAGCGCCCGGCCCTCGTTGATCAAAACTGCGAGCGGCGTCTTCAGCGAATGGGCGAGGTTGCCGACCTGCGTGCGTGAACGCTCGACGATGCGCTTGTTGTTTTCGATCAGCGCATTGGTCTCGTTGGCGAGCGGCTCGATCTCGGCGGGAAACTGGCCGTCGAGCCGTTGCGCCGTGCCTTCGCGCACCTGGGCAAGCGCGTTGCGAACCCGGCGCAAGGGCTGCAGGCCGAGCAGGATGGCGATCGCATTGATGGCGATCATGCCGACGCCGAACAGGCTGAGATAGGTCAACAGGCGGCCCTGGAAGGTGGCGATCTCGTGCTCGAGCTCGGTCTTGTTGCCCATTACGCGGAAGCGCGCGGCGCGGTTCTTGGCATCGAGGACGAATTCGCTTTCGAACACTTGCAGTTCCTCGTCACCGATGCCGTCGGTGGAATAGCTGCGCTGGAAACTGGAATTGAAAGGCACCTCGGCAACGGTCGGCGACGGGATCGTCGTGGTCATCGAGGACGAATGAAGGTTGCCGTGCACGCCTTCGGAAGCCGGCTCCACCGACCAGTACCAGCCCGAATTCGGCTCCGAGAAGCGCAGGTCGCCAAGGTCGGGAGCACCGGTGAGCTGGCCGGATTCGGAAACGCCGACCGAGCCGATCAGATTGAACAGATGCGCCGACAGCAGGCTGTCGAAGCCGCGCTCGCTGGCCTGGCGGTAGAGCGTGGTGATCAGAGTGAAGATGACGATCAGGGTGAGGATCGCCCAGATCGTGGAAAATCCGATGACGCGGAAGGCCAGCGAGCGCGGCCAGAGCCGCGCCGAAAAAGGCTTCCTTGCTGGTATGGGGAGCGGTTCCGCCTTACGCCTCCGGCTCACGCATGCGATAGCCCATGCCGCGCACGGTTTCGATCATGTCGATGCCCATCTTCTTCCGCAGCCGGCCGACAAAGACCTCGATGGTGTTGGAATCGCGGTCGAAATCCTGGTCGTAGAGATGCTCGACCAGCTCGGTGCGCGACACCACCTCGCCCATATGGTGCATCAGATACGCCAGCAGGCGGAACTCATGCGAGGTCAGCTTCAGCGGCACGCCGTTGACATCGGCCTTGGAGGCCTTGGTGTCGAGGCGCAGCGGCCCGCAAGTGAGCTCGGACGAGGCATGGCCGGCGGCGCGGCGGATCAGCGCCCTCACCCTGGCCAGCACCTCCTCGATGTGGAACGGCTTGGTGACATAGTCGTCGGCGCCGGCATCGATGCCCGACACCTTGTCGCTCCAGCGGTCGCGCGCTGTCAGGATCAGCACCGGCATCTTGCGGCCGTTGCGGCGCCAGCGCTCGACGACGCTGATGCCGTCCATCTGCGGCAGGCCTATGTCGAGCACGACGGCATCGTAGGGCTCGGTGTCGCCGAGGAAATGCCCCTCCTCGCCGTCATAGGAGCGGTCGACGACATAGCCGGCATCGACCAGCGCGTCGGCCAGCTGCCGGTTGAGATCCTTGTCATCTTCTACGACGAGTACGCGCATGATCGGTCAGGCCTGTTGATGGGTCAGATATAGGCCGATTCCGGTGGTCTGGGAAACGAGCCCTGCAAGAGGGAAGATTGGATCAGTTCGCCGGGACGACGATCTCGGAGCGGCGCGGACGCTGGCCGTCCTTGCCCGGCACAAGCACGACGATGACGCAGACCTCCTGGCCGCCACGCGTCGTCTGCGAAGCCTTGGCCAGCGTGCCGCCATTCTGCTCGGCAACCTGCTGGCCGATCGCGTAGCAATCCGCCGCGGCTGCCGGCGTCGCTTGCGACGCCAACAGGCCGGCCGCTGTGAGCGCCAGTATCGCGGTTCTGACATGAGAGCGAAGCGTTTTCATGGTCGGCGTTGTAACGCAACTGTGCTGAACGTGAAGTGAACGGTGAACGGGTGAAAATCCATCCCCGCAAAACCCCCTGCGCGCGCAACGAATGAATGCGATCCTACCGCCCAGTCCCTCAGACCGGGCAATGGATTCATAACCGGAAAACCGGCTGCGCGGCTATGGTTTTTGCGCGCAGGTTCTCAATTCGCAGCCAGATTGGGAACAGGTCAAGGCGAGACCATTCTGAAGGGCCGCCCTAAATAGCGCGGGAAACGCCAAATCATCGGAGTGCGCCATGACGGATAAAGACTTTGCCGACCTTTACCGGGGCTATATCGCTTGCCTGAATGACCAGGACTGGGCGAAACTTGGAGACTTTGTCGGCGACGAGGTGCAGCACAATGGCGAAATGCTCGGCCTGTCGGGTTATCGCCGTATGCTCGAAGGCGATTTCGAGGCGATTCCCGACCTCCGCTTCAACATCGAACTGCTGGTCTGCCAGCCGCCGCGCATGGCGGCGCGCCTGCATTTCGACTGTCATCCCAAGGGCGTGCTGTTCGGCCTGCCGGTGAACGGCAAGCGCGTGTCGTTCGCTGAGAATGTTTTCTACGAATTCGGAGAGGGTCGCATCCGCGAGGTGTGGTCAGTCATCGACAAGGCCGAGATCCAGGCGCAGATCTAGGTTGCTTCAATCACTTTGTTCGGTGAGAGCGCGTATCCGCAGCACCCCGTGGTAGAGCGCCAGGTCCTCGTCGTAGCGGGCCTCGGCGAACTCCAGCGACAGGCGGGTCTGGTCGCGCGAGCCGGTGGCGAAAGCGGCGCCGTCAAGGCGCGCCCGGATGCTGTCCATGATCAGACGCGTCTCGGCCTCGCCTTGCGCCTTCGACCAGACATGCAGCGTGATGAGCTGGTCGTCATCATTGTCGGCGCCGGTGTCCAGATCGAATGCGCTGGTCCTGCCATAGGTCACATAAGGGAAGGCGGCACTGTCGGCCGCCTGCTCGCGCAACCCGGCGCCGCCGAGCAGCGCCGTCAGCGAGGCATCGCTCTTCAATCTCATGAACAAGGCTTGCAGCAAATCGCCGGGCGCCGTCATCGTCGTCTCCGTTCGCCTGTCACGCTTTGAACAACCTCAGTTTCGCGCGCAACCTAACCGCGTTGCACGGATTGCGCCAGATGACGATCCGCCTGATGGAAGGCGGCGAATCGGGCGGCATGGCCCTTCCACGGACCGGGTTCTATTTGGCATGCGGGGAGTTTCAAGAAGGGTGTTATGAGGAGCCCTGTTTTCTCCGGCAATTCGAGGTCATTTCATGCGAACGCCACCGCTGCTGCCGGCCTTTGGAAAGCTTGGCGTCAAGCCCCCGGTCGCGATTGCGGCAGCACCCGCCTGTCGAAGAGGACCGTGGCCCTGCGCATGCGCGAGATACTTTCAATGCATGGCGGCCTGGCCTTGAAGCTGTCGGTGGTGGCCTGGACAATCCTGATCCTGGCGGCGGCATTTTTCATGTCAAGGGCCTGATGCCGATATGGCAAACCGCTACGCGTTGCGCATGGACGAGCCCGAGAGCTGGACTATCTTCGACATCTTCACCGGCCAGCCTGTCGAGCTTAAGCAACAGGTAATGGTGGCCATGAATTTGCGCGATGCGGAAGCGATGGCCGACCGCCTGAACAGCCGGGACGTCAAGCGGCGGGCAAAAGCCGACCGCAAGTCCTGACGCACGCTGATCTCAGCCGCTCTGATTGCAAGACGAACGCGCGCTAACCGAAATCCGCGGCTGTGAGCACATATATGCTCTTGCGGGTGCGGGCGTAGGCCTTGCTGGCAATGTCATGGATGGAGCTGGACGCGGTGTCGAAAGCCGCCAGATAGGTGGCTTCCGCGGTCGCCGTCCCTGATGGCGCCTTCGAGAGGGCATCGGCTGCGACAGAGAAGGAAATCTGGAACATGCCGTCGTGGCCGACAAAGCGGATGCGCTTGCCGGCCTCGTCATAGAAGCGACTTGGATTGGGGAATGTCAGGCTCATGACGTGCCCCCCTTCGGCGCGGCGGCGGCTTTCTTGACTGTCGCCCGCTTCTTCTTCGGTGTCGGGTTCAAGGCTTCCGCGACGCGGTCGGCCTCTTCCTTGGCCAAGCGCAATTCCCTGAGCCTTGCCGTCTTGATCTCCCTGGCCCTCGCTTCGGACATGTAGTCGGAGGTTGCCTTGTTGCGCTCGGCCGTCTTCTTCTGCTTGTCCATGAAGCGGGCTTCAGCTTTTTCCATGATGCTCTGATTGCCTTCGGCCATCGCCTAAATCTCCTTCGTGCCTGAAATTGTGAAATCGAACTTACGATATAAATAGTCACTTTTGCCTCGGAATTCAATTTTTTGAAATATCTAGGCGCCTCGCGACGTTTCGAACCCTGCAGACATCATAATACTTTTTAATATTTAATTTTGGCCACGAATAATTTTTGGCACTCCTATCTATCGAGTGCCAACACGCCTATAAGAACGGCGCGGTCGCCTATGCCGGCCCCAGAAAGAAGTTCTCATGAAGTTTCGGCCACTCCACGACCGCGTCGTCATCCGGCGCGCCGAAGGCGATGTCAAATCCAAGGGCGGCATCATCATTCCCGACAATGCCAAGGAAAAGCCGCAGGAAGGCGAAGTCATCGCCGTTGGGCCGGGCGCACGCGACGAAAACGGCGCGCTTGTTCCGCTCGACGTCAAGGCCGGCGACTTCATCCTGTTCGGCAAATGGTCGGGCACCGAGGTCAAGATCGACGGCGAGGACCTGCTGATCATGAAGGAAGCCGACATTATGGGCGTCATCGACAAGAGCGAGACGGCCGCTATCGGCAAGAGCGGGACGGTCGTCACCGAGAAGAGCGTCAAAGCCAAGAAGGCTGCCTGACCGGCCTGGCTTTGCCAGGCTCCGGCGAGCCGCTTGCTTCACCACACCAACGGGATTGAAAAAAATGTCTGCCAAGGAAATCAAATTCGCCACCGACGCGCGCGACCGCATGCTGCGCGGCGTCGAGATCCTCACCAATGCGGTGAAGGTCACGCTCGGCCCCAAGGGCCGCAACGTCATCATCGACAAGGCCTATGGCGCGCCGCGCATCACCAAGGACGGTGTGACGGTGGCCAAGGAAATCGAGCTTGCTGACAAGTTCGAGAACATGGGCGCGCAGATGGTGCGCGAAGTGGCTTCGAAGACCAACGACCTCGCCGGTGACGGCACCACCACCGCCACGGTGCTGGCCGCATCGATCCTGCGCGAAGGCGCCAAGCTGGTTGCCGCGGGCATGAACCCGATGGACCTCAAGCGTGGCATCGACCAGGCTGTCGCCGCCGTGGTCAAGGACATCAAGGCGAAGGCCAAGAAGGTCAAGTCGTCGGCCGAGATCGCGCAGGTCGGCACCATCGCCGCCAATGGCGATGCCAGCGTCGGCGCCATGATCGCCAAGGCGATGGACAAGGTCGGCAATGACGGCGTCATCACCGTCGAGGAGGCCAAGACCGCCGACACCGAACTCGACGTCGTCGAAGGCATGCAGTTCGACCGCGGCTATCTCTCACCCTATTTCGTCACCAATGCCGACAAGATGCGCGTCGAACTGGAAGAGCCTTACGTGCTCATCCACGAGAAGAAGCTCGGCAATCTGCAGGCGATGCTGCCGATCCTCGAAGCAGTGGTGCAGAGCGGCAGGCCGTTGCTGATCATCTCGGAAGACGTCGAAGGCGAAGCACTGGCGACGCTGGTCGTCAACAAGCTGCGCGGCGGCCTCAAGGTCGCGGCCGTCAAGGCGCCGGGCTTCGGCGATCGCCGCAAGGCGATGCTGGAAGACATCGCCGTGCTGACATCGGGCCAGATGATTTCCGAGGATCTCGGCATCAAGCTCGAAAACGTCACCATCGAGATGCTTGGCCGCGCCAAGCGCGTACTGATCGAGAAGGACACCACCACGATCATCGACGGCGCCGGCACCAAGGCGACCATCCAGGCGCGCATCGCGCAGATCAAGGGCCAGATCGAGGAGACCACGTCCGACTACGACAAGGAGAAGCTGCAGGAGCGGCTGGCCAAGCTCGCCGGCGGCGTCGCCGTGATCCGCGTCGGCGGCGTCACCGAGTCTGAAGTGAAGGAAAAGAAGGACCGCATCGACGACGCGCTGAATGCGACGCGCGCGGCGGTGGAAGAAGGCATCGTGCCCGGCGGTGGCGTGGCGCTTCTGCGCGCCAGATCGGCGCTGGCCGGGCTGACTGGCGCCAATGACGATGTGACGGCAGGCATTTCGATCGTGCTCAGGGCACTCGAAGCGCCGATCCGCCAGATCGCCGAGAATTCCGGTGTCGAAGGCTCGATCGTCGTCGGCAGGCTGTCCGACAGCAAGGACCACAATCAGGGCTTTGATGCCCAGAACGAGGTCTATGTCGACATGATCAAGGCGGGCATCGTCGATCCGGCGAAAGTGGTGCGCACCGCACTGCAGGATGCCGGCTCGATTGCAGCGCTTCTGATCACCGCCGAAGCGATGATCACCGACGTTCCGGCCAAGGATGCGGCGCCTGCGGGCGGCGGTGGCGGCATGGGCGGCTACTGACCATCGCCCGAAAATTGCCCGCCTGGGAATCTGGGCGGGCATAAATCAGAACAGGCTGCCGGGGACATTTCCCCGGCGAGCCAGGAATTTCCGTCAGTCAGTCAAGACCAGTCAGCAACGACAGGGAGATCGACAGATGATCACATTTGCCCCGAAGCCAAACGCTGTATCCGCGACCAAGCCGGCGGAGGAGAGCCGCTTCGATCGCATCCGCCGGATTGCCGCCGACAAGCACAGGCAGGCCGATGCCGGGCCGATTCGCCGCGAGCCGTCGAAGACCGGCGACAAGCGGCCGATGTGACGGCTGCCAACCTCACGACATCGGCAACGCTCCGCCCTCTTCGGTGCGGCGGGCAATGAACTCGTCGAGCACATCGGATGTGGCAACGGCCCACGCCGGCGGCTGGAAGTCGGCCAGCGTCCGCTTCCAGATGCCGGTGGCGCGCTCGGTGGCCGACTTCGAACCGGACTGCGTCCAGCTGCCGAAATTCGACCAGTCGGCGACCAGCGGCTCGTAGAAGGCGGTGCGGTAGCGCGTCATGGTGTGGCCGGCGGCGAAGAAATGCCCGCCCGGCTGGACTTCGGCGATCGCCTCGAAGCCGATCGAATCCTTGTCGCCGGGGGTCGTAGCACAGAGTTCGGCAACCGTCTGCAATGCCTCGATATCGGTGATCAGCTTCTCGTAGGAGACGCTGAGGCCACCCTCCAGCCAGCCCGCGGCATGGATGCAGACGGTGGCGCCGGCAAGCACCGAGCCCCACAGCGCGAACTGCGTCTCGTGCGCCGCCTGCACATCGGAAATGTTGGCCGCACTGCCGCCGCCGGACCGCCAAGGCAGGCCGGTGAAGCGGGCCAACTGACCGGCGCCCAGCGTCGCCTTGACGTGCTCGGGCGTGCCGAAGGCCGGTGCGCCGGACTTCATGTCCACATTGGAGGAGAAGGATCCGTAAACCACCGGTGCGCCCGGCCGCACCATCTGCGCCAGCGCGAGACCAGCCAGCGCCTCGGCATGCTGCAGCGTCAATGCGCCGGCGACGGTGATCGGCGCCATGGCGCCGGCCAGGCAGAAGGGCGTGATGATGGACACCTGGCCGGCCTTGGCGAAGTCGATGATGCCTTGCGCCATCGGGATATCGAGCTGGCGCGGCGAATTGGTGTTAATGACGGTATAGCAATGGACGCCGGCCAGGAACTCGTCCTGCGAGAGGCCGCGCGCCAACCGGATCATCTCGAACCCGTCCTCGACCTGCGGCGTGCCACGGGCGAAGACGAAGGGAAACTTGTCCGACAGGGTCAGCTGCGCACGGTTGACGGCATAGTGGCGCAAACGGTTGTCGACATCCTGAGGCTCGATCCAGGGGCCGAGCATATGCAGCACGTCGAAATTCTGAACAAGCTTGGTCAGTTCTTCGAAAGCGGCGAGCGTGCCCGGACGCCGTCCGCGTTCGAGATCGGTGACGTTGGGCGCCCCGGCTCCGGCGAGGAACGTCATCGAGCCGAGCTCCAGCATGAGATCGCGGCTACGGTTGCCCGCCAGCGCCCGGATGGATTTCGGCGCCGAGGCCAGTGCCGCAGTGACAATATCGCGGCCGATGCGCACCATCCGGCTGTCCTCGTCGACCAGCGCACCGGCTTTGGCGTAGATCGCCCGTGCCTCCGGCAGCAGCACCTTGATGCCGAGCTCTTCCAGCACGCGCAACGCCGTGCCGTGGATGGCCGCGACCTGGTCGTCCGAAAACACCGGCTGCGGCAGGAACGGGTTCTTGAGCGAGCGATAGTTCGGGTGGCGGCTTGGCCCGCTGCCGGCCTCACCGGTGTGCCCGCGCCGGCGCTCGCGCCTGGTCTCCCTTATGATGTCATCGACCATGGCCAAAACTCCTCATTGCCGCATCGCCTGCCCTCGGGGTCGTATGGGAAGGCCGGAATAATTCGCGCCAGCCGCTCGACGCCGACAATGTGCACCGAAAGCGCGGTCCCCTCCCCGGCGATTCGTCGCCCAGCAACGTCAGCGCGACGCTTTTGCCTATTGTGTAGCCATAGCCGGCTGAGGCGACGAAGCCGACGCGCCGGCCCTTGTGCTAGACTGGCTCGAAGCCACTGGCGTCGGCATCGACGGCGTCGACCTCCAGCGTCACGATCCGGGCGGCGCTCAACAAACCGTGCGGTGTGGCCTGGCTGCCCTTGTGAGCCGGGCTGAAATGGAAGAATAGTCTTCGCCGGGTATGCCCGCCCTGAAATTGCCCGCTTGCGGTTCTCAGGTGGGTTGGGTGAGTTTCGGGAATGGCCAGTCCTTTAGAACGACGTCCAAGACGAAGAGGTCCGATCGCCGCCGCACTGCTGGCGGTGGACGCGTGGATCGATTCCTCGCTCTACGAAATCGGCTTCAAGGCCGGCCAGTTCTGGGAATCGGCAACCATTTTTTCGCGGCGCTTCCGAGTCACCGGCTGGCGACGCGGCATCATCGAGGTGCTGAGCGAAGGTTTTACGATGGGCGCCGGCGGCGTCGTCGTGCTGCTCGCACTCGCGATGCCGGCCTTCCAGATCACCACCGGCGACTGGCGCAGTCAGGGCGATTTCGCCGTCACCTTCCTCGACCGCTACGGCAACGAGATTGGCCAGCGCGGCATCATCCAGCGCGATTCCGTGCCTGTCGACGAGATGCCGGACCATGTCATCAAAGCAGTGCTGGCGACCGAGGACCGGCGCTTCTTCGAGCACTACGGCATCGACGTGCTCGGCCTGTCGCGCGCCATCTTCGAGAATGTGCGGGCCAATTCCGTCGTCCAGGGCGGCTCCAGCATCACCCAGCAGCTGGCCAAGAACCTGTTCCTGTCGAATGAGCGGACCTTCCAACGCAAGATCAAGGAAGCCTTCCTGTCGCTGTGGCTGGAGGCCAATCTGTCGAAGAAGGAGATCCTGCAGCTTTATCTCGACCGCGCCTATATGGGGGGCGGCACGTTCGGCATCGAGGCGGCGGCGGATTTCTATTTCGGCAAGAGCGTCAAGGATCTGAACCTCGCCGAGGCGGCGATGCTGGCCGGCCTGTTCAAGGCGCCGACCAAATACGCCCCGCACATCAACCTGCCCGCTGCCCGCGCTCGCGCCAATGTGGTGCTGTCGAACCTCGTCGATTCCGGTTTCATGACCGAAGGCCAGGTGCTGCAGGCAAGGCTGCATCCGGCCGAGATCGTCGACCGCGGCGAGCAGAAGAGCCCGGACTATTACCTCGACTGGGCCTTCGATGAGGTCAAGAAAATCGCCAAGCCCGGCCAGCATTCGCTGGTCGCCCACACCACTTTCGACGCCAACATCCAGAAAGCGGCGGAAGAATCCGTCGAATTCCATCTCCGCCAGTTCGGCAAGGAGTACAACGTCACCGAGGGCGCCGTTGTGGTGATCGAGACCAATGGCGCGGTGCGCGCCATTGTCGGCGGCCGCGACTATGGCGCAAGCCAGTTCAACCGCGCCACCAAGGCGCTGCGCCAGACCGGCTCCTCGTTCAAACCTTACGTCTACGCCACCGCCATGGAGCACGGGTTCACCCCGGACTCCGTCGTCTCAGGCGGGCCGATCAGCTGGGGCGGCTGGTCACCGCACAATTACAATGGCGGCTCGGCCGGCAATGTGACGCTGATCACGGCGATCGCCAAATCGATCAACACCGTGCCGGTACGGCTGGCCAAGGACTATCTCGGCATCGGCCCGATCAAGGCGATGGCCGAATCATTCGGCGTGGAATCGCCGCTGGAGTCGCACAAGACCATGGTGCTCGGCACATCGGGCATGACGGTCATGGACCAGGCGACGGGCTACAGCGTGTTCGCGCAGAACGGCTTCGCCGGCTCGAGGCACGGCATCACCCAGCTCGTCACCCGCACCGGCGACGTCGTCTACGACTTTGCCAAGGATGCGCCGGCGCCGCATCGCGTTTTGTCGGAACAGGCGCTGAAATACATGAACACCATGCTGGCTGCGGTGCCGGCGATCGGCACCGCGCGGCGCGCGCAGCTGCCCAACATCGTCGTCGCCGGCAAGACGGGGACGACGCAATCCTATCGCGACGCCTGGTTCGTCGGCTTCACCGGCAATTACACGGCTGCCGTCTGGCTCGGCAATGACGACTTCACCCCGACCCGCAACATGACCGGCGGCACGCTGCCGGCGATGGTGTGGCAGCGGCTGATGGTCTATGCGCACCAGAATATCGACCTGAAGCCGATCCCCGGCCTAGACAAACCCTTCGTCGACGAAGAGATCGCGGCCAAGGCCGAGGAAGCGGAGAAGAAAAATGCCGATCAGGCAGCAGCGGATGCCGCGGCCGAGCGCCCGGCGGTGCTGTCCAGCCGCACGACACAGACGCTGCGCGAGATGACCAAGGTGTTCCAGGCCGCGCCCGTGCTCGGCTCGCCGCAGACACCGGAGACCCTGTCGGCGCTTTGATTCCACAGCGCTGCTTGCTCTGCGGCCTGCCCCGCTATATCCCCGAACGATAATTCACTCGTCCCGGTTCTTCATGCTCAAGACCGCCTTTTTCACGCTGCTTTCGCTTGCCATAGCCATCGGCCTTGGCGGCGGCAGCGTCTGGTATGCGCTGCAGGCGCAGAGCGGCGTCGGCGCGATCAGCATCGGCGAATGGACCGCCTTTCCCGAGATCGGCACGCAAGATGCCGACCCCTATTCCAAGGCGCGCGTGGCGCGTGAAGGCGTGCTGGCGCTCGGCAAGGCCGAGGGCTTGTCCTTCATCGCCGAGCGCGATGCGGCCGGCGATGAGCTTCAGCGGCAATGCGACTACAGGATCGAGGGCAGTTTCCCCACCGCCCGGTTCTGGACGCTCTATGCCGCGGATCAATCGCTCGGCGTGGTCGACACCGGCAAGCCAAGGTTGGCGGCACTGCAATCCTACCAGGTGCTGCGTCAGCCCGACAATTCGGTGATCATCGCCGTCGGCAACCGTCCGGCCCCCGGCAACTGGCTTCTGACCGAAGGTTTTGGCCGGATGTATTTCGTGCTCACCTTCTACGACACGCCGATTGCCTCAAGCACCGGCCTTTCCGACGTGTCGCTGCCCCGGATCGTCAAGGCTGGCTGCAATGCGTAGGCTGCTGCACGCCATCCTGCTCGGCCTGGTCGGCGCCGGCATCATCCACATCGTGGTGCTTTTGCTGGTGCCGGAATTTACCGAGCGCGATGCCTGGTCACGGCTGGCGACGGCGTCCGACCTCTACAAGATGACCAGGCTGGATGCCGAGGCGGGCGGCGCGCCGGTGGTGAAGTCGGTGGATCCGCTGTTTTACGCCGCCGCCTGCCGCTTCGACCTTGCCGAAGGCATGGTGCGGATCAAGGCGCCGGGCAGCGTGCCGTTCTGGTCGGTGTCGGTCTATGACCGCAACGGCCACAATTTCTATTCATTCAACGACCGCACGGCGACCGGCAACAAGCTGGACACCGTGGTGCTGACGCCGGCACAGATGATCGACGTGCGCAGGGAGCTTCCCGAAGACCTGCAAGGGGCGATCTTCGTCGAGGCGCCGATCGAGGAAGGCATCTTCGTCATCCGCGCCTTCGTGCCTGACGACAGCTGGAAGCCGGTTGTGTCGCAGTTCCTGGACCAGAGCTCCTGCGAACTGCAGGACTACTGACCTCAGCCCGACGACCAGCAAATTCAGTGGTGCGGAACAGGCGTCCGTGGTGTGCCCGGCTGGTCCGCCGGTCGCGCCTGGCCCGCCAATGGCGGATGCTCGTAGCGGACGCCGGGAAAAATGATCACCGCCGCCTGCGTACCGGTGTCCTGAACTGCTCGATTGACTGGTGCCGATCGCGGCACGAAAGACAGTACCATGCCCATGGTTCGCGTATTCCTCTCGGTTGCCCCGGAGCACAACGCAACGCCTCCAAATGTGATTAAGGCCGGCAGAGGGTTAACGGAGCGCTAACGGATCGCGGCTAATTTGATGTTTGTTCCAGGCCTTGCGCGAAACCGACACAGTTGCGGTTGAGCATGGTCCGGGTTGTGTCGAGTGTCGGGCGTATCTTCCGTGTCAGCTTCGGATTTCAGGCAAATCGCCATACGGACGGAATCGGGAAAAGCCGAAAGGCTGTTTCGCGCCGCCGTGTCGGCGTTCTGCTCGCTGACCCGCCCGTCGCGCCGCGAGATCGCCCAGCTCGAGGATCTGACGCTGCCGCTGTTCGACAGCGTGCCGGTCGAATCGCGCCGCTATGTCGCCGCCGCCCTGTCCGAATGCGAATATGCGCCGGCCGCCCTGGTGCGGCGGCTTTGCGAGGAGCCGGTCGATGTCTGCGCGCCCTTGCTCGTCCGTTCGCGGGCGCTGGGCGACATCGACCTGATCGCGTTGATCGGCCGCCACGGCCTGCCGCATGCGCGCGCCATTGCCCGCCGCAAGGATTTGAACCCGACCATCGCGCAGTTGATCAAGGCGCTGGAAAAGCCGACCCTGGTGCGCGTGCGGCAGCCCGAGCCGATCGCCGACGTGGCGGGCGCCGACGCCGAAGCCGCTGCCGCCGCTCCCAGCGCACCAAAACTGCCCGGCAGCGCCGCCGAAACCGCCAGGCGCCGCCTGCGCTCGATGATGCTCGCCGAGGGCGAGGCGACATCGGTCAATCCCTTCGCCGGCTCAGCAACTTACAGCAAGCTGCGCGAGACGGCGCTGACCGGCAACGCCGCCTTCTTCCAGACCGCGCTTGCCGACGCGCTCGACATCGACTTCTCGACGGCGCGGTCGCTGACCGAGCATTCGAGCTATGTCTCGCTGCTCGCCGCGCTGCGGGCGCTCGACCTCAGTGAGGACAGGGCATTCCTGATCGTGGTCGCGGTTTACCCCCGGGAGTTTCCGCACCCGCAGGCGATCCGCATCTTCCTCGACCGCTACCGGCTGCTGCACCACGAGGCGGCGCTCGACAAGGTGCGCGGCTGGAAGGCCGAAACATTGTCGCGAGCGGTGCGCGGCAACACCCCTGTCGCCGCGAATGGCGACCAAGCGCCGGACGTCGACAAAGCCAGCCTACGGGCCAGCCTCAAGGCGTTTTGACGGAGAGAAGCTCCTCGACGGAAACCGTTCCGGCCTCGATCTCGACCACCCAGATGTCGGGATCGAATTTTTTCTCCCGCTCAAGCCTGGCGTCAAGCGCGGCGGCATCGTCGCCGGCGCCGAGCAGCGTGAAAAAGCGATCATCCGGTTTGTCCGAATCGTAGCTCGTCTGCGGCGCCGGGCCGAACAGGGAGACGTCGCCCAGCCTGCCGCGGGAGAGCACGAAGACAGCGCCGGCCTCGGTCGCGCCGCGCTTGACGACGGCCGCAAAGCCGCCGGCGCCGAAAACACGGCGCAGCAGGGCCGACACCCAAAACTCGGTGGTTACGCGCATGACGAGGCTCCGGAGGACATGCGCGGCGTCTTAGCCGGATTTTCGGCTATCCGCGAGCGGTCGTCTTGACCACCACTCAATTGGTCAGGCCGATCTCGCGCATCTTGACGTAGACGACCTCGTCGGGCTCGCCCGTTTCCGGCAGGCCGAACAGCGACTGGAATTCCTTGATCGCCGCCTTGGTGCGGGCGCCGACGACGCCGTCGAGTTGCATGTCGTCATTGCCGAATGCCTTCAGGCCGGCCTGGATCTTGACGATGCGGGCATCGGGCGCTTGGGCGGATACCGGCGCGGAAACCGGGATGGGCGCAGGCGCGGCCTCGGGCGCGGCAACTCGAGCGACGGCCATATCCACGGGCCGCGGCAGCGGATGCGGGATGGCAGCTGTGGTCTGCTTGGCGCCGAGCTGGTCGAGCAGCACGGCGTCGATCTCACCGGAGGCCGGCAGGCCAACTTTCTGCTGGTAGGCCTGGATCGCCTTTTGGGTATTCGGCCCGGAAATGCCGTCGACCGTTCCCGTGTAGAAATCGAGATCCTTCAGGATGCCCTGGACCTGCTCGACGGTCGGGTCGCTTTTGACCGGTGCCGGGCCGGGCCGCAGGATGTTGATGGTGGTTTCGGGTTCGTCCGCGCCGGGGTGCGGAAAACCCTCGATGCTGCGGGTGGCGAAGAAGGCGCCGGCATGCGGAAACGGCTGGTACCACAGCGCGTTGGCGGAAACGTAGAACAGCGTCACCAGGAAGGCGGTCGACCCGCCGACCAGGACCGGATTGCGCGAGATCGCGCCGCCGAGCGCAATCGCGCCGGCCTCGAACGCGCCGCTGCGGCGCTTGACCGCCTTAGGCTGTTTTGCGGAGCGAGCCATTCCTGTCCCCTTTCGCGTCGCCTTTCGTCCTGGTCGCGGGCATCGGCAGCACGCCGTTCCTGTCGGTCGCGCTCCTCTTCGGCCCGTTCACCGGCAGGCTGATCGTGACCGTCGTCCCCTCGCCCGGCATGCTTTCGATCGACATCGTGCCGTCGTGCAGCGCCACCAGGCCCTTGACCAGCGACAGGCCGAGCCCGGTGCCCTCGAAGCGGCGCGTATAGTCGTTCTGGATCTGCATGAACGGCTTGCCGAGATTGACAAAATCTTCCTCGGCGATGCCGATGCCGGTGTCCCTGACCCAGAAATGCAGCCGCGAGCCGATCCGCTTGGCGCCGACGACGACATTGCCGCCATCGGGCGTGAACTTGACCGCATTGGAGATGAGGTTGATCAGGATCTGCTTCACGGCACGACGGTCGGCATTGATCTCGCCGGCGTCCGGCGCAATCTGCGCCTGGAGTCCGATGTTCTTGGCATTGGCCTGCAGCTGCATCATCGACTGGCACATCTCGACCGCTTCGATAAAGCGGAACGGTTCGGGCTCGGTCGCGTAGGCGCCGGCCTCGATCCTCGAGACATCAAGGATGGAGGTGACGACGGCAAGCAGATGCTGGCCCGACTCCTTCACCAGGCCGACATACTCCTTCTGGCGCGGGTCCTTGAAGCCGCCGAACATCTCATGCAGCAGCATGTCGGAAAAACCGATGATGGCGTTGAGCGGCGTCCGAAGCTCATGGCTGACGACCGCCAGGAAGCGGCCCTTCGCCACCTCTGCCGACGCTGCGGCCTCATTGGCGGCAGCAAGCTCGTCGCGCAATTCGGCAGTCTCGTCGTTCTCGCGCAGCAGCAGAGTGAAGGTCTCCTGCTGCTCTTCGGCGCGCATCAGTTCGAGCTGAAATGGCCGGTAATTGTCGGCCGTTGAGGCGCTGCCGTCCTGCGGCAGCCTTACCCGAAGATCGAGCCGGCGCGCCAGGGCGCCATCGCGCATGTCGGCAAGCGCGCTGAGATAAGCGACGCGATCGGACAGGTGGATGCGGTCGAACAGGCCGGCGCCGAAAAGCAGTTCCGGCGGCAGCTTCAGGATGGTGCGCGCCTTGGCCGAGGCATCCAGGACCTCGCCATGCCGGGCGACATGCAGGACAACGGCGTCGATCATGTCTTCAAGGCGGTCGTTTGGAAGGAGCGCGGGCTGCGCGCGTGCGGCATCGCCGAGGGCTGCGAGCCGGGGAACCAGCGTCAGGCCCCAGGCGAGCGGCAGCAGCCAGTGCCACGCCGCGACTTGCGCCCCGCCGAGCGGGACGACAGAGCCGACAAAGGGCTGCAGCAGCATTGCGGCCAAGGCTGAGAGGCCGCCCCAAAGTGCCGCGCGCTTTGAACCGCCGATCCACCAGGCCTCGAATGGCAGTGCCAGAGACAGCAGCGCAACCGGCGACGCCAGGCCGCCTGCTGCCGCGACGGCGCCGGCAAGGGCAAGACCGCCGGCGGCAAGGGCAACCTGGGCTGCCAGCGTCATCTTGCCTGACGCCGCCACCAGCAAGGCGGCGAACCAGCAAAGACCGAAGGCGGCGAAAATGGTTGCGACGGTGACGGCGGCGCCCATGCCCGAGGTGACCAGTGTCACCGCCGCACCGGCGGCGAAGAACGGAGCGGCAAGCATGATGCCGATGAACCGGCGCTGGCGCAGGCGATCGCCCTGGCCGATGATGGCCGGATGGACCATGCGTTCGCAACCAGCCGCCAGCGCGCCAGGCAGTTCAATATATCTGGCAGTTGTCAAACTCAACGCACTCGCACCCGGTCGTGACTGCCCCTGCTTTGCAGGTCGCTTTTGCTTGTTTGAAACTCGCATCCAGCGTTTAAGGAATGAATAAGGCTGACCCGAACAACGAGCGCGCTGCGGCAAAAATTGGAGCGCCGGCACCGGAATGCACCGCCATTTGTGGCCATAGTAAACGGAGCGTTATGTGCAAAGGGCGTGCCCGTGGCTGCGAAACCCTGAGCCGGCATGCCTGCTCTTCTGAAGATATCCATGCGCAACAATCGCTTAGATGGTTACTGCAAGGTTAAGAAAATCGCCGGCATTTGAGGCTAATGCACTGCAAAACGCCTCGCTTCGAATTTGCCTAAAATTTGAGGAAAATTTTCGCTGAGCAGGAAAGCCGTCCTTTGCGCCTCATGTGCCATTGTGGCTGATATAAAGAGGTCATTGCGCATGGACGCATGATCCGGTCATTGGACGAGAGGGCAGATCGATGGGCTTTTTGATAAGAATGGCGTTCTGGTTTTCGCTGGTGTTGCTAGCGCTGCCGCTGACCGTCGGCCCCGACGAGGATGGCCGCGAGAGCGTCGGGCCGTTCCAGGCGCTTTTTGCGGCGCGCGAAGCGGTCGGCGACATCGCCGGCATTTGCGAGCGCAAGCCGGACGTCTGCGAAACCGGCAAGTCGGCGATGCATACGATCAGCGCCCGGGCCAAGGAAACCGCCAAGATCGCCGCCGCCATGCTGGACGACAAGAGCGCCGAGACCTCGCCCGATACATCGCTGGCCACCGGCAGCGTCGCCGAGGACATCGTGCTGCCGGCGACAGTCAACATACCTGCCAAGCTGGTGGCGAAGAACTAAACACCGTTTCAGCTGGTATCTACAGCGACACCGCAGGCCGGTCGGACCTCTCGATGCCTGCGGTGCTTTTCTTCTTTTTCCGTGACGCCGCAGCCGCGGATGACTATATCCCGAGCAATGGCCACGACGATCCAGACGATCCGCGACGACTTCTCCCTGCTCGACGAGTGGGAAGACCGCTATCGCTATGTGATCGAGCTCGGCGAAGCGCTGCCGCCATTTCCCGACGCCGAACGCAACGCCGCCAACAAGGTGCCGGGCTGCGTCAGCCAGGTCTGGCTGACCACGAGCCGAGCGCCGGGCGCCGATCCGGTCATCACCTTCACAGGCGATTCAGACGCTCATATCGTACGCGGTCTGGTCGCCATCATGTTGGCGCTGTTTTCGGGACGGACTGCCAGCCAGATCCTTGAAACGGACGCCGAGGCGACGCTGAGGTCGCTTGGCCTCGACGAACATCTGTCGCCGCAGCGGGCCAATGGCCTGCGCTCAATGGTCAAGCGCATCAAGCGCGACGCCGAGATGGCTCTCAAGCAGACTGCTTGATTGCTCTATCTTCTCTTCTTTCGACGCAATTCCCAAGAGAAAGCGCTCGGCAGTTTTCCTGGAATTGTTCTAGAAACAAAACGGCGCCGTAAGGGGCGCCGTTGATCTTGTCCATTGGAGCCGGTGTTACCGCCCCTTGCGCTTGCGGCCGAGGCCCATCTTCTTGGCCAGCTGCGAACGGGCAGCGGCATAGTTAGGGGCAACCATCGGATAGCTGGCGTCGAGATTCCACTTCTCGCGGTATTCATCGGGCGTCAGACCGTAATGGGTCATCAGGTGGCGCTTCAGCGACTTGAACTTCTTGCCATCTTCAAGGCAGACGATGTAATCGTCATGAACAGAGCGCTTCGGGTTTACCGCAGGCTTCTGCTTGTCGGCCGGAGGCTGTTCGCTTGCTCCGCCCACGCGCCCGAGAGCGGCATGGACATCAGCGATAAGGTTCGGCAGTTCGCCGACGGGCACGGGATTGTTGCTGACATAGGCTGCCACCACATCGGCGGTCAGCTCGATCAGCGCATCGCTATTTCTGGAAGGTGTTTCGACGATATCCATGGTTTAGGCCCCAACGAAGGATGTTTCTGTTTGCGCCCTTTTTGGAAGATCGGGCATGGCGCGAATTTCACGCGGGAAGAGCTTCATGGATTCGCGTCCGGGCATCTTAATGAGCCCACAGACAAAGTAAGTCAATTCGCATCTTGCGCTATATTCAACGATATTCATCGAATAGTCGCTCTTCAGCTTCAATCTTTCGTGCACTCTGTAACTTCGCGATATTTTCTGGTCGGACCAGGACTAGCATGACGTAAGGTCACACCACCGCTAAATCAGCAAGGACTCATAAAGTGGGCAGCGATGCTTGGTCTATGCTTCGAGGTTTGGGCGGCTGATTGTCGGATTCGTACCAAACCGCAAGTTGCAAAGCGTTGGCGAAACACGCCGAAGAAGATCTTCGGTCTGACCGGATTCAATACGGCGTGAGGTATTTTCCATAGACCCAGCCACTAACAAAACCACCGTTTTGCGCCGGGTCGTGCCAAACTTGACACCATTGATAGCGAATTGCCTGTTTCTGTTTCCAGTGCGGCTGGCCGGCGATCTCCAGAAGATTCAAGCCGCCGGTGCACTTGCCGGTCATCTGCAGGATCGTCCCGTTGGGATAGGCGGCCTGCTTCTGCGAGGTGCCGGACGGATATTTGCGAACGTTGAGCGTGTCGCCGAACGGCACGCCAGCCACTTGCCAAGCGGCGAACGCGGTTGCATGAGACTGGCCGGTGAAAGCCAGAACGGTCGAAGCGACGACGGCGAGAGCCGCAGCGGTGTTGATATGGAAATTCATCATCCTCTCCTTTTGGCTCATCTCCCGAGCCCGCCGCAACCAATACATCCCGGCCCTTGAACCCGCGCTGATCGGCGTGTTCATTTGCCATTCAAGTAATTTCTTCAGTGAGACGCAATGACCAAGACCTCAGCTTTTCCGACCGCCAGCCCGCCGAGCCCCGAGAAACACCCCGTCTTAGACATGCATCACGGCATTACCCGCACAGATGACTATGCCTGGCTGAGGGCCGAGAACTGGCAGGCGATGTTCAGGGACCCTTCCCTGCTTGAGGGCCGCATCCGCGCCCATCTCGAAGCCGAAAACGCCTATCAAGCAGTGCTTATGGCCGATACGCTAGAGCTTCGGAAGCAGCTGTTCGGCGAGATGAAGGGGCGCATCAAGGAAGATGATTCGACGGTGCCGATGAAGGATGGCCCCTATGCTTACGGCGCATCCTTCAAGCTTGGCGGCGAACAGCCCCGCTATTTCCGCATGCCGCGCGATGGCGGCGATGAGCAGATCCTGCTCGATGGCGACGCGGAAGCCGAGGGCAAGCCCTATTTCCGCCTCGGCGGCGTCGACCATTCGGCCGATCACCGCAAGCTGTTGTGGGCGTTCGACGACAAGGGCTCTGAATTCTTCACACTTCGCGTGCGCGATCTCACCAGCGGCAAGGAACTGAGCGACCAGATCGAGGCCACCAGTGGTGGCGGCGTCTGGAATGCCGCCGATGACGGCTTCTTCTACACAAGGCTCGACGACAATCATCGCCCGTCCAAGGTGCTGTTCCACGCGCTCGGCGGCAGCCCCCTTAATGACCGGCTGATTTATGAGGAAACCGATCCCGGCTTCTTCATGGATGTCGGCGGCACGCGCTCCAACGAATGGATCATGATCGGGATCAACGATCACGAAACCTCGGAATATCACCTGATGCGCGCCGATGAGCCTTTCGCCGAGCCAAAGCTGGTGGCAAAGCGCGAGACTGGCCTGCAATATGATCTGGAAGAAGGCGGCGACATCTTCTTCGTCCTCACCAATGCCGACGGCGCCAAGGACTTCAAGATCATGACGGCGCCGGCTAATGACCCGGTTCGCGCCAATTGGGAAGAGCTGGTGGCGCACGAGCCAGGCCGGCTGATCCTGTCGGTGGTCGGCTTCAGGGATCATATGGTCAGGCTCGAGCGCAAGGAAGGGCTGCCGCGCATCGTCGTTCGCGATCGCCGCAGCGGCGAGGAGCATCTGATCTCGTTCGACGAAGAGGCGTTCTCGCTCGGCCTGTCGGGGTCCTATGAATACGACACCGAGATCATGCGCTTCACCTATTCGTCGATGACGACCCCGGCGCAGGTCTTCGACTACAATATGCGCAGCCGCGAGCGTGTGCTGCTGAAGACCCAGGAAGTGCCGTCCGGTCACAATCCGGATCATTATGTCACGCGCCGGCTGATGGCGCCGGCCGCCGATGGCGAACTGGTGCCGGTCTCGCTCCTGCACCACCGCGACACGCCGCTCGATGGCTCCGCACCGTGCCTGCTTTACGGCTACGGCTCTTACGGCATTGCCATTCCGGCGGCGTTCAACACCAACTGGTTCTCGCTGGTCGACCGTGGCTTTGTCTTTGCCATCGCCCATGTCCGCGGCGGCAAGGACAAGGGCTATGGCTGGTATGACGACGGCAAGCGGGCGCACAAGATGAACACGTTCACCGATTTCATCGCCGTCGCGCAGCATCTCGTCGCCGAGCGTTACACCCAACACGACCGCATCGTCGCGCAAGGCGGCTCGGCCGGCGGCATGTTGATGGGTGCGATCGCCAACATGGCGCCGCATAGTTTCGGCGCCATCGTTGCCGAGGTCCCCTTTGTCGACGTGCTGACCACGATGCTCGACGCAAGCTTGCCGCTGACGCCGCCGGAGTGGCCGGAATGGGGCAACCCGATCGCGTCGGCGGAAGATTACCAAACGATCGCCGCCTACTCACCCTATGACAATGTCGCCGATCACGACTACCCGCCGATACTGGCGCTGGCCGGCCTCACCGATCCGCGCGTCACCTATTGGGAGCCGGCCAAATGGGTGGCGCGGCTGCGCGAGCGCAAGAGCGGCGACAATCCGGTGCTGTTCAAGATCAACATGGATTCCGGCCATGCCGGCGCCTCCGGCCGCTTTTCAAGGCTGGAGGAGATCGCCTATACCTACTCCTTCGCGCTCAAGGTTACGGCCAAGCCCGAACCCGAGGTTACGGGCAAGGCTGAGAATGCAACGGAGGCGTCGCAATGATCGATCTATCCACCTTGACGGCTTACATAGCGGTTGTGCTTGGCTTTGTGTTTATTCCAGGCCCAGCCACGCTTTTGACGGTCGCGCGAGCGACGAGTTCCGGAACCAGGGTTGGCGTCGCGACGGGCGCGGGCGTCGCGGCTGGCGATGTGTTCCATACCATCATGGCGCTGGTCGGCATTTCGGCGATCATCGCCACTTCGGCAACGCTGTTCAGCGTCGTAAAATACATCGGCGCGGCGTATCTCGTTTACCTCGGCATCCGCGCAATCATCGAGAGAATACCGGCTGACCCTACTGTCGGCGCACTCGCGATCTCCGCCAGCAAGGCGTTTCGTCAAGCTGTCCTGACCGAAGTGCTTAATCCAAAGACGGCGCTTTTCTTCCTCGCCTTCCTGCCCCAGTTCGTGCGGCCTGAAAACGGATCGGTGATGCTCCAGCTGATGACGCTGGGCATAATCTTTGTTCTGCTCGGCCTTTTCAGCACAGTCGTCTTTGCCGTGAGTGCGGGCCGGCTCGGCACGTTCCTGCGCCGCAATCCGTCGGTGGTGAAATGGCAAGGCAAGGTGGTTGGCGGCATCTACTGCGCGTTAGGCGTCCGTCTGGCCTTGCAGCAGCGCTGATGTCGATGCGAAAGGCGCGCCCGTCGAGGCGCGCCGATCGTCACTTTTTGAATTCCAGGCTGCTCATTTTCACTCGCATTTGCAATGGCTGCGCGCTACCCAATGCGCGCCACCTTCCAGACCATGACATACGCAAAGGGGCCACTATGTTGCTCGTCGACACCTATCTCGAGAAATCACCGATCCAGGGCATCGGGGTTTTCGCCAGGAACCACATTGCCAAGGGCACGCTGGTCTGGAAGCTCGACCCCAGATTCGACCGGATCATCGACGTCGAGACCTATGAAGGCGAGAGCGGCCCGGTGAAGAACTATCTCGACCGTTATTCCTATCCAGACCGCCGGGATCCGAACTACATCGTCTTCGAAGCCGACGACGCACGCTACATGAACCATGACGACGAACCGAATTGCGATGTCTCCTCGCCCGAGGAAACCTATGCCTTGCGCGACATCGCACCCGGCGAGGAACTGACCTGCAATTACAGCCATTTCTTCGAGACGGGCTTCGACTTCCTCGGCGATCGCCACCTGTAGATGGCCACCTGTGGCCGGGATCACTTGGCCGGCTTGCTGCGCACCGGGTAGCCGTTGGGATGCGGCGGCACCGCCTTGAGATAGGCGGCTATTGCCGCGCGATCTCCCGGCGGCAGTTCGGCCATGTTGCGCTGCACGTCGACCATGGCGCCGCCTACCGAGTCGAAATCGGGGGTAAAACCGGTTTCGAGATAGTTGGCGATGTCGGCTTCCGACCAGTCACCGAGCCCGCCCTCGCCCGATGTGATGTTCGGCACGACGCCGCTGCCTTCGGCTGCCGCCGCGCCAGCCAGCCACTGACTCTTCCTGGTGGCGCCGGTGACGTCGCGCGGCGTGTGGCATTCGCCGCAATGGCCGGGCCCCTCGACCAGGTAGCGGCCGGCGAGTACCGGATCAGGCGTGCCATCGGCAAAGGCAATCACCGGCTCTTTGCTAAGATAGAGCCGCTTCCACAGGCCGAGGCCGCGGCGGATGTTGAAGGGGAAAGTCAGGGAATTGTCCGGCGCCTTGCCGGCGACCGCCGGCAGCGTCTTCAGGAACGCATAGAGATCGGCAATATCAGCCGGCTTCATGCGGGCGTAGGATGCGTAGGGGAAGGCCGGATAGAAATGCTCTCCCGACGGCGACACGCCCTTCAGCATGGCGTTGGCAAGGTCCTCGACCGTCCAGGCGCCGATGCCGTCCTTGGGATCCTGCGAGATGTTGGGCGGCACGAAGGTGCCGAACGGCGTCTTGAGCTCGAGGCCGCCGACCAGTTGCAAACGGGCGTCGCCTTGCGAGCCCGGCTTGGCGTGACAGGAGGTGCAGCCGCCGGCATTGAAAATGCGCTTGCCCCTGGCGGCGTCGCCGGGGCCGAGCTGCGCCAGGGTGCCAGTGTCGAGCTTGACCGGCGCCGACAACAGCCAGCCGGCGCCCGCACCGACGACGCCCAGGACAAGGGCGACGCCGACAAATTTTTTCCACAAGGGCATTGCCCGGGATCAGCTCTTCTTCACCCGATAGGTCTTGTGGCAGGTGCCGCAATCACTGCCGAGCGTATCGATCTGCGCCTTCAGCGCATCGACATCGGCGGGTGCGGCGGCGACTGCGGCCTTGACGTCGGCGAGGTACTTGTCTTCGGTCGATTTGAAGCCCGCCATGTCTTTCCAGATTTTGGGCGAGGCGGTGGTATCACCGCTGTCGCTGCCGGCCGGGAACAGCGTGTCGACATCGAACTTCTCGGCATTGACTTGCAGCGCCTGCAGCGCCGTCAGCACGGCGGCGGCATCGAAGTCTGCCTCGCCCTTGGCGATTTTTGACAGGCCGCCGACGATCTTGCCTCGTTCCTTCATCAGTCCCTGTCGGTCGAGGATCGGGTCGGCAAAAGCCGCCGAGGCGGCGAGGCTGAGCATAGAGATGGCGATAACAAGCTTTCTCATTCAATTGGCTCCAGGATGATGAGGGGTCGCGACCTAACGTTAACGGAGGGCGGGCCGGGATTATTCCCTGTCCGCCGGCCGGATTCTGCCGAATTTTGTGTGCCTGCTGCTTCAGCTGAGAAAGAAAAGCCCCGGAGTACCGGGGCTTCTCTGGGTCGATCAGGCTTTCGCCTCTTCGTACATTTCAAGGACATGGTCCCAGTTGATGAGGCTGTCGACGAAGGCCTCGAGATATTTCGGCCGCGCGTTGCGGTAGTCGATGTAATAGGAATGTTCCCAGACATCGACGCCGAGGATCGGCGATGCGCCATGGACGAGCGGGTTCTCGCCGTTCGGCGTCTTGGATATCGCCAGCTTGCCGTCCTTGACCGAGACCCAGGCCCAGCCCGAACCGAACTGCGTGGTGCCGGCGGCGATGAAGTCGGCCTTGAACTTGTCGTAGCCGCCGAGGTCGGCGTCGAAAGCCTTCTGCAGGGCGCCCGGAAGCTTGTTGCCGCCGCCGCCCTTCTTCATCCACTTCCAGAAATGGATGTGGTTGTAGTGCTGGGCTGCGTTGTTGAAGAGGCCGGCATTCTTGCCGAACGACTGTTTGACCACCTCTTCGACCGACAGATCGCCAAGGCCCGCTTCGGCGGCCAGCTTGTTGCCGTTGTCGACATAAGCCTTGTGGTGCTTGTCGTGGTGATACTCCAGCGTCTCCTTCGACATGTAAGGCTGCAAGGCCTCGTAGTCGTAGGGCAAGGCGGGCAATTCAAAAGCCATCGGTCATACTCCTCATGGAAAAATCCGGTGCGGATACCGGATTAAGATAGGGCTGCATTGATCTGGAACAACTCCGGAATGAAGCGCCAATTGCCTTTTAGCGGCTCAACCGGCGGAAGTCGAATGCGCCCATTCCCAATAAAGGTCGCGCGCTTTCTTGGCCACCGGCCCGGGCTGCAGATCGCGGTCCTCGATGCGGGTGATCGGCACGACCTTGGAATGATTTCCGGTCGAAAATATCTCGTCGGCTTCAAGAAAGTCGCGCACCGACAGCATCTTCTCCGTGGTCTTGAAGCCGTAATCGCCAAGCAGCGTCATGGTGCGCGAGCGGGTGATGCCGGACAGGAAGGTGCCGTTGGGCGCCGGCGTCAACACGTGGCTGTCCTTGACCAGGAAGATGTTCGAGGTTCCGGTCTCGGCGACATTGCCCAGCATGTCCAGCACCAGCGCATTGTCGAAGCCGCGTCCCTTGGCTTCGAGAATGGCGCGGCCATTGTTGGGATAGAGGCAGCCGGCCTTGGCATTGGTCGGCATGGTCTCGATGGTCGGCCGCCGGAACGGCGACACGGTGATCGAAAAGCCGGTCGGCGAGATCATCGGCGATTCGTAGAGGCAGAGGCAGAAACGGGTCGAGGCCGGATCGGCCGGCACGCCCATATAGCCGCCATGCTCGGCCCAGTACATCGGCCTGATGTAGACCGCTGTCTTGCCGTCGAACTTCTTCAGCCCGTCCCAGGTCAGTCCAACAATCTCATCGGCGCTCATCGACGGCGCGAGGCCGAGCGCGGTCGCCGATGCGTTCACCCTAGCGGCATGCAGCTCGAGATCGGGGGCGACGCCTTCGAACCAGCGGGCGCCGTCGAAGACGCTGGTGCCGAGCCACATGGCGTGGCTGCGCGGACCAAGGATGGCGACGTTGCCTTCGTACCAGTCGCCGTCGACGAAGGTCCATGTCGCCGATAGCGCCGCAGTCGCCAGTGTCATTGTTCGGTTCCGCTTCAAAGCTGTTTGTTGCCAGGCATTGGAAGATGCTTTGACCGGCGCCGTCAACCGGCATGGAGCGGATTTGTTGAGGCCAGAGCGCCCCAAGAAAGCGATCAAGACTACAATCGATGCTTGCACCTTGCGCCGCCTGCCCTCAAAACTGTCGCCATGCATTACGCGGCTTACGTTTTCGACGCCTATGGCACGTTGTTCGACGTGCACGCAGCCGTGCGCCGTCATGACGGCGAGATCGGCCCCGACGGCCCGCTGCTTTCGGAAATCTGGCGCGCCAAGCAGCTGGAATATTCCTGGGTGCGCACGCTGATGGGCGGCTATGCCGATTTCTGGCAGCTCACCGAACAGGCGCTCGATTTCGCCCTGCGCAAGGTTCCCTCCGCCGACAAGGGACTGAAGGCCAAGCTGCTCGAAGCCTATTGGCGGCTCGACTGCTATCCGGAAGTGCCGGCCGTGCTGAAGGCACTGAAAGCATCCGGCGCCAAGCTCGCAATCCTGTCCAACGGCTCGCCCGAGATGCTGGAAGCGGCGGTCAAGTCGGCCGCCCTCGACCAGGTGCTGGACGATATCTTTTCGGTCGACGCCGTCAGGCGCTTCAAGACCGACCCGTCGACCTACGACATGGTGGCGACGGGCTGGCGACTCTATCCGGGCGCCGTCTCATTCCAGTCGTCCAACCGCTGGGACGTCGCCGGCGCCACCAAATTCGGCTTTCGCACCGTATGGATCAACCGCGCCAACCAGCCCGAGGAATACCGGGATTTCCCGCCGGCGCTGATCCTGCCGTCGCTTGAAGGCCTGCTGACCGGCGGCTGATCACTCTGTTGCCTTCGAGCAACAGTGGCAGGGCGGTCACAGCTTCGCCATTGTTTGTCCACCCTCAGGCCAGAATCGGAACCGCCTATCGCGTCAGGCATTGGGGGAGGCCGACCACTGCGCCGCTTGAAGGCATTCACGCTTTCTTGCGATTCGAGACTTAAAAAAGGCAACCATGTTGAAGACCGAAATCGACCCCTATCGCCTGAGCCGTCGCGGCTTTCTGAATGCTGCAGCCCTTGGCGCCGCTTCGATTGCGGTCTCCGCCTGCACCACCACCGGACCGGCGCCGGCGCCGGTCGAACCGCCACCGCCGACCTATGACGAGCCGCCGCTCGGCGACTATGCGACGATGTACGGCCCGATTTCCGACAGCGGGTTCGAGCTCCCGGCCATCCCGATCAAGAAGATGGACCCGCAGTTCCTGCGCCAGATCGTTCCCGATCCGACCGGCCAGCGGCCAGGCACCATCATCGTCGATACGACCAACCATTTCCTCTATCTGGTGCGCGAAGGCGGCCAGGCGATCCGTTACGGCGTCGGCCTCGGCCGCGCCGGCTTCGAATGGTCGGGAGACGCCGTCGTCCAGTGGAAGCAGAAATGGCCGAAATGGACGCCGCCCGATGAGATGGTTGCCAGGCAGCCTGAACTGGAAGAATACAGCGCCAAGAACGGCGGCATGCCCGGCGGCCTCAAGAACCCGCTCGGCGCCCGCGCGCTCTACCTGTTCCACGACAACGTCGACACGCTCTACCGCCTGCATGGCTCGCCGGAATGGAACTCGATCGGCAAATCCGTCTCGTCAGGCTGCGTGCGCCTGATAAATCAGGACATCATCGACCTCTACGACCGCGTGCCGTCGAAGAGCCCGGTCATCGTGACGTCCGACATCGGCCAGCCGATGGCGGCGAGCGCAAACCGCAGAGCCATCCCGATCGATGGCGGGGTGCCGGATGGCTCGGTCCTGCTCGGCCCCGTGACCTGATCGACTTCATCGATGCCATGAAGCGGCAGGTTCCGCACCATGCGGCAAAGCTCGCCATGATCCCGATGGCTTTACGCGAATGCCTGGGGTTCGCATCCAAGATGTGCAATGCCGGCAACAGGAGGTCAAAAAAGACGTCCAGACGAACCATGGAGCCGCTGCAATCGGGGCGGCCATGCCCTGTCAATCTCGACGCTGCTGTGTTTCGTTACCGATTGATGTATATTAGACGGGAGTATGATTGCAGAGACATACATTTCATTAGATCATTGATGGCGGGGGAACGCCGATGGTGGGATTTGATTTCGATAGTCCGCCTGCCGACGGCGCCGAGGCCAACCTGTCGGCCGAATGCGAGCGCCAATTGCTGCCGCTCGTCCGCGGAATTGTCGAGGCGGCGGTTGCCGCCGGGTGGAGCCAGGAAGACGTTCTTCTGGCCATGGTCGAGTTGTCCTGGGATCTGTACGAGAAACGCCGAGGCGATCTTTAGCAGGCCTGCGTGAGCCGGATAATTCCGTAGCGCCGGCCAAGCCAGGCCATGTTTTTCTCGCGCGAACTTTTTTCTTCACTTACAATGTTTTTTCTATCCGCGGGATGCGCTACGCTGCCTTTGGGCAGGACTATGGGGGATACAAATTACCGTCCGGATTTCCGGGTTGGCTGTTTGCACGGCACGGAATTTCGATGGGCTGGCAAAGCGGCTGAGGCAAGGCTGAATGAAAAATGCGGGCGAGGTTCAGGAACGCAGCGCAGGCGCCGATCGGGTCGATCGGCACGCCCTCGGACATAATCCCCGAAAATGCCAATCCCAGAAGAGCAACCATGCGGGGGAGCGGGATATGCTCTGCCCGCAGCCCTGGATCGCTCCCGGAGGGTCGCCATCGCCGAAGTCGCCTACCTCGCGGGATTTTCGGATCAAGGCCCTTTGGCCACCGCCATGAAGAAGCACAAGGGAAAGAAGCCATGATTCGGGCGATAACTGCTGCCGGATCGTCCGTGGCAATGACAGATAGTCGACCAGCTCTGTCAATGGCCGCGCGATCTATATTCGGAATACAACGCTGGATTGCGACGGCACACTATGCACAATAACTAGGCAAAATGGTAAGATAAGATCGGAAAATAGTCAGGTAGCCTTGGCTAAAAATTCAAACCTGTAAATTTATAGTCAAAATCCTGGTAAAATTTTCATTTGAGCTCAAATTCTTCTTTGCAATATAAAGCAGCATCTGTAGGATTCGAAGGAACGCCCAGGAGCAAACGTGAATTCTGGGCGCCTCGATACAGCACAGGATTGGATTGATCGGCGCAGCAGTGGCAGAGACGAAGATGCAACATAGAGGCAACGTCCAGGAAAGCGCCGGGACAGAGCGGCGGCGCGCGGATCGTCGCATCTTCGACGGAATTCCGGAAAGCGCGAGGCGCTACCTGGTCACGTTTCGAGGCGGCGCGGCTCATGTCGTTCATGGGCCGGGATCACACACATTCAAAGCGGCGGAACATTTCGCTTCGGTTCTGCTTACACCCTCACCAGGGATTGCGGCATCGCTGGGCAGCGACAAAGTCCACGAATACGACGGCGACGTCGGCATGATCATGATCGTCCCAGCCGACCTCGGCGGCAAGGTGACCCGGTCATCCACCACGGAAAGCGTAATCGTGGCGCTCACCCCCGAGAGTCTCTTCGAGCTGGCAACGCGTGAATTCGACACCGGCCATGCCGAGCTTCAGCCGCCGCCGTACGGGACCGTCGACTTCCAAGCGCTGCAACTCGCGCAGTTGCTGAAGGCGGAACTGACGGATCGGGAAACTCCAAACGAGTTCTATATCGATTCGTTGGTCACCATGTTCGGCGTCCATTTGCTTCGGAACTACGCAGGAGCGCGAAAGTTGCCACAAGCCCCAAAGGGCGGTCTGTCGAACCGCAGCGCCCGGCGGGTGCGCGAATTCCTGGAGGTAAATTTTTCCAGCAAAATCGCGGTGGCCGAGTTGGCCGCACTCTGTGGCCTTTCGCCGAGCCATTTCATCCTGGCATTCACCAAGACCTTTGGCGAGCCGCCGCACAAATACCTGCTGCGGCTGCGTCTCGATTTCGCCGAAAAACTTCTCATCGAGAGCGACCTGTCCATTGCGGAAGTCGCTCATCTCAGTGGATTCTCGGACCAGAGCCACCTGACGGTCACCATGTCCAGATACCGGAACAGAACCCCCAGGCAGGTGAAGCTGCAACGTTAACGCTTGTTGCGGCGCGCATGATTGTCCGCGGCGATACCTCGATTGATCTTCAGTATAGTCGAAGGTTGTGTGGCAGAGCAGTCACAGTCGTCGCGCAGGGACCAAATACCGGATTTTCCTACAAAGATTCCGGATTATTCCAAAATACCTGCACCGCGAATGTGCTCATGGTCGCGATTGAAGTCATTTGGGGCGGGGGAGCAACCAGATGATACAGCATGTCGGATTGTCCCATGGACATTCAATTCGCGGAAATCGAGGTCTTCGCGCCTAAGGCCGAAGCGGCCTGGGCTGCACTGCAACGCCAATACGCCAGCCGGATCAGCGCTGCGGAACTCGACCATCTCCTGGCCTGTTTCGTGCTTGGACTGACCTCTCCGGCTTGTGGTGAAGGCGATCCGGGATTTCATTTCGATCTCTGCCGCGCGCTGGTGGCGGTAAACCTGCCGCCGGAACGGACGGAGGCTGCACTGCATACGGTTCCAGAACCGACGCAGCCATGGGTCGCGAGCGCCTATCAGCTGATTGAAAAACAAGGCGCGAAGGTCGGTCTCTCGTTGCGGGAGAAGACGCGCAATTTCGAAGATTTTTTGGCCACCGAGGCGAATGGTGCGGCACATCAGGGCGCCTCGGCAATTGCGAGGAAAAACTAGCATGACCAAATGCATCGAGGGGCGGCGAAGGATCGAAGTTTCTTCAAGCTTTGTCGGAAACTGGATCGCGGGCGCGGCCGACAGCCGCTCGGTGCGGCGCCGCCTGATGGCGGTGCTGCGCATGGCTCACCGGGTTCTTGGATTCGGTCGCAAGAATATGGGTCTGGGAACATTGGGAAGCGGCACCAGCGTGCGTTCGGCTCTGGCCTGTGGCGTGAGCCCGGCCAGCGTGCTCGGCGGCCTGGCCGCGATCGCCGCGCTCGGCCTCGCCACACCGGCCCAGGCACAATATCAGGCTGGCGGCGGTTCGGCGACCGGCGGCAACGCCGTCGCCATCGGTAACGGCGCCGCGACGAATGGCAACAACAGCGTGGCGTTGGGCAGTTCCAACAGTGCAACGGGGGACGGCACGATCGCCATCGGCTATGCGATGGGTGTCAATGGCCTCAATTCCATAGGCATAGGTGTCTTCGCAGGCGCAACCGGCGTCAATGCCCTCGCCGTGGGCGGGAACGCCAAGGCCAACGGGGACGCAGCAAGCGCGATTGGCGTCAATTCGGTTGCAACCACAAGCGCGGCCGCCTTTGGCAATAATGCGCGTGCCGACGGAGTCAACTCGACGGCGATCGGCCCTGTTACCCGGGCGACCGGGTTGCGCGCCACGGCGCTCGGGTTCGGGGCAACGGCATCCGGCGTGGATTCGATTGCCCAAGGTAACAGCGCTGTCGCAAGCAACCAGAATGCCGTCGCCATTGGATTCCAGGCGACTGCGACCAGCATCAACTCCATCAACATTGGCGGGCGCACCCTCGCGGGATCAGGCGCGCTCTCGCAGGGCGCCATCGCCCTTGGTACGGATGTCACGGCAAATCAGCAAAACACCGTTGCCATAGGCGTCCTGACCAAAGCGACCGGAACGAGCGCAACGGCGATGGGCAACACCGCCAGTGCCTGGGGCAACCAGTCCATCGCATTCGGCGTCGGCGCACTGGCGGGTGTTCAGGCCAACACCGCACTGCCCAACAGCATCGCGATCGGCACGAATTCGGTCTCTTCCGGCGCTTCTGCCGTCGCGCTCGGCACCGCCGCGAAAGCATCTTCCGCCGATGCCGTTGCGATGGGAAGCAACGCCAGTGCGTCGACCCAATACGGCGTCGCAATCGGCCTGAATGCGGCAGCCTCCGGTACAGGCGGAGCGATGGCACTTGGCCAAGGTACGATCTCGAGCGGTGTCAATTCCGTTGCCCTCGGCGTCCAGGCCAGTGCCACCGGGGCAGGCGCCAATGCCTTGGGCACCTTGTCCGTTGCTTCGGGAGGCAATTCCACAGCCCTCGGCACCAGTTCCACGGCCAGCAACAACTATGCGACAGCCGCAGGCTGGGGATCTGTCGCCAGCGGCGCCGATTCCGCTGCCGTAGGACGTGAGGCCGTCGCGTCGGCGCTTGACGCAACGGCGATGGGGTACATATCCAAGGCCTCGGGCCAATACAGCACCGCAGTCGGCGCCAACGCAAACGCCACCGCCACGTCCAGCACGGCGATCGGCCAGAACGCGTTTGCAACCGGCGTTCAAGCATCCGCTTTCGGCGTAGGAGCGAATGCCGGCGCCCAGAATGCGGTTGCGCTGGGCGCCCTCTCCACCGCCAGCGCCACGAGCGCCATCGCCGTGGGCAACAACGCCAAGGCGGATTCGGCCGAAGCGGTCGCCATGGGCACCAATGCGGTGGCAACCGGCGGCAAGGCCGTCTCCATCGGTTCGGGCAACACGGCTTACGGCAACGGCGCGGTCTCCATCGGCGATCCGAGCTATGCCAGCGGCACCGGCGCCTTCACCGGCGGCGCCAACAACATCGCCAACAGCGACGGCACGGCAACCGCCACAGCCGCAAACCAGGCCGCAGGCGCGGTTGCCATCGGCAACAACAACAAGGCCGTCGGGCAAGGCTCCGTGGCGCTGGGCAATGGCTCGACGGCGGGTGCAGCCGGCCTTGCCGGCAATGTCGCGCTGGGCAACGGCGCGACGGCGACGGCAAGCTCCGGCGACGTAGCGCTCGGTTCGGGCTCGGTGACCGCGACGGCGGTCGGCACCAGCGGCGCGACGATCGGCGGCACGGCCTACAGCTTCGCCGGCACGACGCCGACGAGCACTGTCAGCGTCGGCGCGCTCGGCGCGGAGCGGACCATCACCAATGTCGCGGCGGGCCGGCTCAGCAATTCGTCGACCGACGCCATCAATGGCTCGCAGCTCTTCGCCACCAACCAGCAGGTGACGCAGAACACGACGGCCATCGCCGCCAACACCGCCGACATCACCAATCTCGGCAACACGATCAACAGCATCAGCACCGGTGGCGGCATCAAGTATTTCCACGCCAATTCGACGGCGGCGGACTCGTCCGCAACGGGCACGGACTCCGTTGCTATCGGACCAGTCGCGACCGCGACGGGGACAAACGCCATCGCGGCCGGCACCAATTCGAGCGCCTCCGACGCCAACGCCTCGGCCTTCGGCAGCGGCGCCGTCGCATCGGCGCTTGACGCAACGGCGATGGGATACATCTCCAAGGCCTCGGGCCAATACAGCACCGCCGTCGGCGCCAACGCCAATGCCACAGCCACGTCCAGCACCGCGATCGGCCAGAACGCGTTTGCAACCGCCTTTCAAGCGACCGCTCTCGGCGTAGGAGCGAATGCCGGCGCCCAGAATGCAATCGCGCTGGGCGCCCTCGCCAACGCCAGCAACGCCGGCGACGTGGCGCTCGGCTCGGGCTCGGTAACCGCCGCGGCGGTCGGCACCGCCGGCACGACGATCGGCGGCGTCGCCTACAACTTCGCCGGCACGACGCCGGCAAGCACCGTCAGCGTCGGCGCGGTCGGCGCGGAACGCACCATCACCAATGTCGCGGCGGGCCGGCTCAGCAATTCGTCGACCGACGCGATCAACGGCTCGCAGCTCTTCGCCACCAACCAGCAGGTGACGCAGAACACGACGGCCATCGCCGCCAACACCGCCGACATCACCAATCTCGGCAACACGATCAACAGCATCAGCACCGGTGGCGGCATCAAGTATTTCCACGCCAATTCGACGCTGGCGGATTCGCAGGCGCTGGGGACGGATTCCGTTGCCATCGGCCCGAATGCTGTTGCCAACAATGCCGGCGACGTGGCGATCGGCGCGAATGCGGTGTCGACCGTGACGACGGCGGTCGGCGGCACCACGATCGGCGGCGTTGCCTACACCTTCGCCGGAACCACGCCGGCGGGAGCGTTTTCGGTCGGCTCGGTGGGCGCGGAACGCCAGATCCAGAATGTCGCGGCCGGGCAGTTGAGCGGCTCCTCGACCGATGCGGTCAATGGTTCGCAGCTGTTTGCGACCAACCAGCAGGTGACGCAGAACACGACCGACATTGCCGCCAACACGGCTGACATAACCAATCTCGGCAATTCGATCAGCAACATTACCGGCGACACCTCGCTGGCCTACACCGACGCCAATGGCGACGGCATACGCTATGTGCGCACCAACGACCGGACGCTCGCCGTCGCGGACTCCTTCGCGCAAGGGATCGGCTCGTCCGCCCTCGGCTACCAGGCGACCGCGAGCGCCGACAATGCGCTGGCGCTCGGCCGCGACACCCAGGCCAGCGTCATCGGCGGCGTGGCGCTCGGCGCCGGCTCGGTTTCGGACCGGGCGGTCGCGCCCGTCTCGGGATCGATCCTCTCCGGCACCGGCCTCATTCCCTACAACACCGCGGACATGAGCCTGCTCGGCGCCGTCTCGGTCGGCACCTCCACCTCCTATCGCCAGATCATCAACGTGGCCGACGGCACGCAGGACCAGGATGCGGTCACGCTTCGCCAGTTGAAGGGCGCGCTGAGCTCGTTCGCGGTGACGGGGAGCCTGTACTTCCACGCCAATTCGACGGCAGCGGATTCGCTCGCGGTCGGCGTCGATTCGGTTGCGGTCGGTCCGCGCACCACCGTCAACGGCGACAATGGCATCGGCATCGGCAACGGCGCCATCGTGCAGCAGACGGCGCCGGGAGGCATTGCGATCGGCCAGAACTCGACCGTCAACCAGGCCGACAGCATCGCGCTCGGCACCAACGCGACCACCAACGGAGCGCAGGCGGTGGCGCTCGGCGCCGGCGCAAAGGCCAACGAGCCGGGCAGCGTCGCGCTCGGCGCGGGCTCGACGACGGCGGCGGCGGTCGCCACCACCGGCACCACGATCAACGGCGTTGCCTATACCTTCGCCGGAACAGCTCCGACCAGCACGGTCAGCGTCGGCACCGTCGGCAACGAGCGCACCGTCACCAATGTCGCGGCGGGCCGGATCAGCGGCACCTCCACCGACGCCATCAACGGCAGCCAGCTCTTCGCCACCAACCAGGCGGTCGAAGCCATGCAGGGTAGCGTCGGCGACCTGAATCAGTTCGCCGTCCAGTACGACAAGGACGGGAACGGCAACAAGTCCAACTCGATTACCCTTGCCGGCGGCGACCCGAACACGCCGGTGGTCATCCACAATGTCGGGGCGGGCGTTGCCAACACCGATGCGGTCATGTTCAGCAGTTCAACAGCGGGTTAGCACTCAACCTGGACAATTCGAAGAACTACACCAACCAGGTGGCGGCCACCACGCTGCAGCAAGCCAATGCGTATGCGGACTCCAAACTCAGCCAGCTCAACATGGACATGGGAGAGGTCAGGGGCGAGGCGCGCCAGGCTGCGGCAATCGGCTTGGCGGCCGGCTCGCTGCGCTACGACGATCGTCCCGGCAAGCTGAGCGTGGCCGCCGGCGGAGGCTATTGGCGCGGTGAAGGCGCCCTGGCCTTCGGCGCCGGCTACACCAGCGAGGAAGGACGTGTTCGAGCGAACCTGTCCGGTACGACGGCAGGCGGACACTGGGGTGTCGGCGCGGGCGTCAGTCTTACGCTGAACTAGAGCCCGGCCATGATCAGGCAGGCAGTCCTTGCTGTCGCGATATCCATGACGTCAATGCTCCTGTCCGGCCCGTTAGCGGCCGGGCAGGAAGCGATCCCTTCCGGCTACAGGGTAAAACCTTCCGACTTAGCGATCCCTGCGGATGCGAAGCTTGGCGAGTATCAACGGACCACCCGTCCGTTCGAGAACTGGACGCTGATCTGCGACGAGAACCTGAAGGCGCGCCAAAAGGTCTGCAATGTCACCCAGATCATCGAGGACCAGGCAGGACAGGTTGCGTTCAGCTGGTCGCTTGCCGCCACCAAGGAAGGCAACCCCTACATGATCTTGCGCGCCCCGCCGATCGCCAAGAGCGACGCTCCTGTCTCGCTGACATTCGAGGGGCGCAAGGAGCCGATAAAAATTCAACTCGACGGATGCAATCAGGCCGTCTGCGTCGGCATGCTGCCGGTTGGTCCGATCATGCGCGAACAGATTTCGAAGGCCGCGGCATCCGTCATCTCCTTTCCGACCACGGATGGCAGGACGATCAACGTAACCGCGACCCTCAAGGGCTTGGCCGCGGCCGTTGCGGCGATCAATTGACGAGGCAATCGCGATGAACCAGCAATCGATCCATGACCGGATAATGGCCCGCAACCAGGGAAAGGATGCTGTCCGGGTCGGCATCGAAGACCGGAGCAGACCGCAACGAAACCGCGCGAGGACCGCTGTCTTCTCGTTGCTCGCCATTGCCGTCGTCGCCACGGCCGGCTTCGCGGCCATGCGCTACGACCTGCTCCACAATTTATTGCCGCAGCCGGCGGTCGCGGAGACCAACCAGCCCAATCCGGCCCTGGCCGAGACGCCATTTCTGCAACACGCCAAAGAGGCAGGCTTGCAGTCTTGTTCCAACATTTTCCCAGCCCTTGGGCAGATGCTGACAACCGGCACGACGTACAGCGTCCAGTCGATCTGGAACAACGAGGCCCCCGACAAACACCTCGTGGAAGCCCTGGTCGGCATGAACTACGCCACACAGGGCTACAGCGGCCCGGCGGCAGGCCTGGTGTTCGCGGCACCCACCGCAACCGTTTGCGAAGGTACGATGGTCAGGGTGGCGCCATTCGCGGCCAATTGCGCCGATGTTCCGGCCCTGCTTCCGAAAGACAGCAAGCTTGCCAACAATCTTGGACAAATCAGCGTCTACGAACTGGCCAATGGAGGGGGCAACGCGATGCTGCTGCCAACCGGCAACAGCTGCGTCGTCATTTCCGTGGCCTCGGCAGCAGGAAAACAAGGAGGCGTACAATGAGGGTTAATTCCGCTATTGCGGCGGTCGGCATGCTGTTGCTTTGCGCCGGGCGGCTGGGCGCGGCGGACCTCGCCCCGGCGGCGGACGTGCCCGAGCCGCCGGCCCAGGAGGAGAGAGGCATCTGGGCGGCGATCGCCTATTCGAGCCCCGACGAGAAGCACGGCTTCTTTTGGGGCGCCGACAAGCGGCAGGAGGCGATGGACATCGCGCTGAAGCATTGCCAGAACGCCGGCGGCGGCAGCTGCGCCGTGGTCAGCGTATTCCGCAATCATCGCCATTGGGATGATGACGACAATACCGGCTTTCCCTACAAGCATTGCGGCGCCCTCGCCGTAGGCGAGAAGCCGGAAGGTCGGCTGACCAGTTGGGGCGCCGAGACGGCGCAAACACGCCGGGATGCCGAAGACCTGACACTGCAGGCGTGCGAGCGGAACGGACAAAAATGCAAGATCCGCGAGTGGGTGTGCACATGACGCATCAGAGCGAAGCAGCGGAACGCCAATCGAGGCGCATGCTTGCACTCAGCGTAGCGCCGTGCTCAAGCGGGGTCAGCCCTTTGCCGTGATGCGCATCGACGGTATGCGACACCGGCTCGAAGCAGAAGAAATCGGCATCCTGCGACGGCGAATAGAGGATGAAGACGTCGAGCAATGGCGAGGCGGTGAGCGAGATGGCGATCCTGTCCTCGGGCCGGGTGATCCTGGCGCGGCGGTCCCAGCCGTCGAAGGCGTTGTTGACCCAGCTTCGCGGCAACAGGGAGGCGTTCGAGAAATTCCACGCGGGGTAATCGGCCACCGGCGCCACGCCGACCGGCAGATGATGCTTGTCCTCCAGCCAGACCCGCGCCGCCTTCGCCTTGAGCGTCGTTCCGGCGCTGCGCGGGAACCAGGGATGAAAGCCGAGCCCGTAAGGCAGGCGAATGCCGGTGCGATTCTCCACGGTGAGCGTGGCGTCCAAGGCTCCGTCATGCAGCGCATAGGCGACCCGCGCCGTATATCGGTAGGGGCCGATTTCACCGGCGTCGAGGACCAGTTCCGCCTCGGTGGCGCTGTGGCTGGCAATCCGCCACTCCCTCTGGAAGCCGTCGCCATGGATTGGAAAGGCCTCCCCCGGCACGTTCGGCTCGATCGCATGGAAGCGGCCGTCGAAGGCGAAACCGCCGCCTGAGATGCGGTTCGACCAGGGAACCAGAAGCTGGCAGCCGGAGGCGCCGGTGCCATCGTCGGGGCGGAGCAGCGGCACCGTTGCGCCGCCGACCAGTGCATCGAAGCGGGCGATCGCCGCGCCCTTTTGCGGCGCCAGGACCAGACGGGCGCGGTCGTCGCGCAGTTCCGGGAGGCCGGCCATCCCTTACCAACCGCCGTCGATGGCGATATTTTGGCCGCTGATCATGTCCGAGGCGGGCTGGCCGACACTTTTCACCGCCCCCTGGACAGGCTGCCCAGAATCCCGCGCACGATCGCGCGGCCGACCGACGAGCCGACCGAACGCACGACAGCCTTGATCGCGGCTTCGGCCACCGTCTGGCGGTTGGACGGCCTTGGCGCAGGGGGCCGGCGACCGCCTGATTGCTGCGGCGGCGAATCGTCATTGCCGAAGCCGGGGATGGTCCAGCGTGAGCGGCCGCTGTCGGCCGGCTGTGCCTGTTCTTCCGCCTCCTGCGCGCCCACGGCTTTCTTCTGCAGCATCTCGAAGGCCGATTCGCGGTCGATGGTCTGGTCGTACTGGCCCGCGACCGGGCTCTGGTCGATCAGCTTGCGGCGCTCGTCCGCCGTGATCGGGCCAAGCCTGGACGACGGCGGCCGGATCAATGTCCGCTGCACCATGGACGGCACGCCCTTGGCTTCCAGCGTCGAGACCAGCGCCTCGCCGGTGCCGAGCTGGGTGATGGCGGTGGCGCAGTCGAAATCGGGATTGGGCCGGAAGGTGTCGGCGGCGGTCTTGACCGCCTGCTGCTCACGCGGCGTATAGGCGCGCAGCGCGTGCTGGACACGATTACCGAGCTGGGCGAGAACCTTTTCAGGGATATCCAAGGGGTTCTGCGTGACGAAATAGACGCCGACGCCTTTCGAGCGGATCAAGCGAACCACCTGCTCGACGCGGTCGATCAGCACCTTCGGCGCTTCGTCGAAAAGCAGATGCGCCTCGTCGAAGAAGAACACCAGCTTCGGCCTGTCGGGATCGCCAACCTCGGGCAATTCCTCAAACAGCTCCGACATCAGCCAGAGCAGGAAGGTGGCGTAGAGCCTGGGGTTCATCATCAGTCTGTCGGCGGCAAGCACGCTGATGGCGCCACGGCCGTCGCGGGTAGTGCGCATGATGTCGGCGATGCGCAAGGCCGGTTCGCCGAAGAAATGCGCCGCGCCCTGCTGTTCCAGCACCAGAAGCGTGCGCTGGATTGCGCCGACCGACGGCTTGGTGACATTGCCGTAGCGCGAGCTGATCTCGTCGGCGCGCTCGGCGATGTTGGCCAGCAGCGCCTGCAGATCCTTCATGTCGAGCAGCAGCAGGCCATCCTCATCGGCGATGCGGAAGGCGATGTTCATGATGCCTTCCTGCGCTTCGGAGAGGTTCATCAGCCGCGACAGAAGCAGCGGCCCCATTTCCGAGACGGTGGCGCGGATCGGGTGACCCTGCTCGCCGAACAGATCCCAGAAGATGACCGGGAATTCCTGGAAATCATAGGGATCGAGCTTGACCTGCTCGGCCCGCTTGACCAGGAAATCCTGCGCCTTGCCCATCATGGCGATGCCGGACAGGTCGCCCTTGATATCGGCGCAGAACACAGGCACGCCGGCATTGGAAAACCCCTCGGCCAGGATCTGCAGGCTAACCGTCTTGCCGGTGCCGGTGGCGCCGGTGATCAGGCCATGGCGGTTGCCATATTGCAGCAAGAGCTGTTCGGCGCGCTGATAGCTGTCGTCGGGCTTGCGGCTGGCGCCGAGGAAAATGCTGGTGTCGTCAGCCATATGGCCATGTCTCCGCAAACTGATGTGTTAAAAGCCTGTGGCCGTGCCGCAGGGTATAGTCAGGCCATTGCGCAGCGACAATGCTATTCTCCAATTGGGCTATCCATCCAGTTGGCTATTCATCCAGATTGGGCCAATCGTCTAAATTGAACCAATCCTCCAAATCGGTTTTTTGGAGCTTGCGGATTTTGCCGCTGTTTGGCAATCGTTCATGGTTCGTCCACGCAGGCTGCCCTATGTCAGGGAAGCGAATCCCAACCGCGCAAGCGCATTGCATTGCGATATCTGGCAGGGAACCGTAGACTGGACGGCTGACGCTGGTGCGGCCGCATAAAAACGAGGAGCATGGATGGGCGCCGGAGCCTTGACCAGGAGTGTCGAACCCGCTGACGTCGAGCGCCAGCGTTGGCTGGCCTTGGCCGAAAAGGCGCTCGCCGGCGCCTCCTTCGAGGAAAAACTAGTCTCGCATACCGACGATCAGATTCGCATCGAACCGCTCTACGATCGCGCCGGCGGCGCCGAGCCGCTTGTGCGCGCCAACCCCAAATTTCCCTGGATTGTCAGCCAGCGCATTGACGATCCCGATATCGGCCGCGCCAAGGCGCAGGCCCTGGACGATGTGGCACAAGGCGCGACGGGATTGTCGCTTGTCTTCGAAGGTGCTCCGAATGCGTTCGGCTATGGCCTGCCGAGGACGGCGCAGGCGCTGGAGACGGTGCTGGACGGCGTACCGCTAAACCGCACGCAGATCCGCATCGACGCCCATCCCTGGAGCCGTGCCGTTGCCGACTGGCTGGTGGCGTTCCTGAGCAAGCGCCGCTCCGACCCGGCAAAGCTGAACCTCTCCTTCGGCATCGACCCGGCGGCAATCTTTGCCGGAACCGGCCGGCTGCGCATGTCGATCGAGGCGTTGCAGGCATCGATGCCGCAATCACTGGCGCATTTCTTCTCGCTGGGCGTGCCGGGTGTGCTGCTGGAGGCGGATGGGCGAGTGTTCCACAATGCCGGCGCCACGGAGGCGCAGGAACTCGGCACCATGCTCGCTTCCGCCGTCTCCTACCTCAGGATGTTCGAGGATGCGCGCCAGCCGCTTGTCTATGCCGCTCCCCATATCGGCTTTGCGCTGAGCGTCGACCAGGACCAGTTCCTGTCGATGGCCAAGGTCCGGGCGTTGCGCAGGCTGTGGGCGCGCATCCAGGAAACCTGTTCCATCCCGGCATCGACAGCCAACATCCATGCCGAGACGTCGTTCCGCATGATGACGGCGGCGGATGCCGAAACCAACATCCTGCGCACCACCATCGCAAGCTTTGCAGCGGCAGCAGGCGGCGCGGACTCAATCTCCATCCTGCCACACACCATCGCCCTCGGGCTGCCGGCCGGCTTTGCCCGCCGCATCGCCCGCAATGCGCAGTTGATCATGGCCAATGAAAGCCATATCGACCATGTCGCCGACCCAGCATTTGGGTCGGGCGCAGTCGAGGCGCTGACCCTGGGCCTGTGCGAAGCGGCGTGGGAAGAGTTCCAGCGGATCGAAGCGGAAGGCAGCGTTCTGGCAAGCCTGCAGCAAGGGCATATCCAGAAGCGCGTGAAGGCAGCATCCGAGCGCCGCGCCGAGGCCTACCGGTCGGGTGAACGGGCAATCATCGGCACCACGCTTTACCCGCTGAAAAACGATGCCCCGGTCGAGACGCTGGCGGCTGAGCGGCGGCCGCCTTTCACAGAGGGCGTGGCGGTGTGCGAGGCGCTGTTTCCCGTCCGCATCGACCAGGCAATCGGAGCCGCACAGTGATCCCGGATTTCAGCCATATTGGCTGGTCGGCGCCACGGCGAGCGCCGGTCGAGGTCAAGGGCCAGCGGCTGACGCCGGAAGGCATTGCCGTCAAGCATCTCTACAGCCAGGGCGATCTCAAGGGGCTGCCGCATCTCGACACCTATCCGGGAATGCCGCCCTTCGTGCGCGGTCCCTATCCGACCATGTATGTCCAGCAGCCGTGGACGATCCGGCAATATGCCGGCTTCTCGACGGCCGAGGAATCCAACGCCTTCTACCGGCGCAATCTCGCCGCCGGCCAAAAGGGCCTTTCGGTCGCTTTCGATCTGCCCACCCATCGCGGCTATGACAGCGACCATCCGCGCGTATCAGGCGATGTCGGCATGGCGGGCGTGGCCATCGATTCCATCCTCGACATGCGCCAGCTGTTCGACGGCATCGCGCTCGACGAAATGACGGTGTCGATGACCATGAACGGCGCGGTGCTGCCGATCATGGCGCTCTATATCGTTGCGGCCGAAGAACAAGGAGTTGCGCAGAAGGATCTCGCCGGCACCATTCAGAACGACATTCTGAAGGAGTTCATGGTCCGCAACACCTACATCTATCCGCCGAAGCCCTCGATGCGGATCGTGTCTGACATCTTCTCCTATACCTCCCAGCACATGCCGAAGTTCAATTCGATCTCGATCTCCGGCTATCACATGCAGGAGGCCGGCGCGACCGCGGACCTGGAGCTCGCCTACACCATCGCCGACGGCATCGAATATGCCCGCGCCGGCGTCGCCGCCGGGCTCGACATCGACCGTTTTGCCCCGCGGCTTTCCTTCTTCTGGGCGGTCGGCATGAACTTCTTCATGGAGATCGCCAAGCTCCGCGCGGCGCGCCTGTTGTGGGCGACCCTGATGCAGAAGAATTTTGCACCGAAGGATGAACGCTCGCTGTCGCTGCGCACCCATTGCCAGACCTCCGGCTGGTCGCTGACGGCGCAGGACCCCTACAACAACATCACCCGCACCATGATCGAGGCGATGGCGGCGACGCAGGGACATACCCAGTCGCTGCACACCAACTCGTTCGACGAGGCGATGGCGCTGCCGACCGACCACTCGGCGCGCATCGCCCGCAACACGCAGTTGATCCTGCAGAAGGAATCCGGCACCACCCGCATCATCGATCCGTGGGGCGGCTCGGCCTATATCGAACGGCTGACGCACGATCTGGCGGCGCGTGCGCTCGCCCATATCGAAGAGGTCGAGGCGCTTGGCGGCATGGCGGCGGCAACCGAACAGGGCATTCCAAAACTGCGCATCGAGGAAGCGGCGGCGCGCACGCAGGCGCGTATCGATTCCGGCGAGCAGATACTGGTTGGCGTAAACGCGCATCGCCCCGAGAACGACATCGACGTCGACGTGCTGAAGATCGACAATGCCGAGGTCAAGGCCCGGCAATTGTCGAAGCTGCAGAACCTGAAAGGCACGCGCAATGTCGGCGCGGTCGAGAGCGCGCTCGATGCGCTGACCCGCGCTGCGCAGGGTAACGAAAACCTGCTGGAATTTGCCATCCGCGCCGCGCGCGCCAATGCCACGGTCGGCGAGATCTCGCTGGCGCTCGAAAAGGTCTTTGGCCGTCACGTCGCCTCGGTGCAAACGATCTCCGGCGTTTATCGCAATGCGCTTGGCGACAATCTGACGGTCGACCGATTGCTGGAGAAGCTCGAAGCTTTCGAGAAGAAGTCCGGCGGCAAGCCGCGCATCCTGGTCGCAAAGATGGGACAGGACGGCCACGACCGTGGCCAGAAGGTGATCGCCACGGCCTTCGCCGATCTCGGCTTCGACGTCACGGTCGGCGCGATGTTCCAGACACCCGACGAGATCGCCAGGCTGGCGGTGGCGCAGGACGTCCATGTCATCGGCGCCTCATCGCTGGCGGCGGGGCACCTGACGCTGATCCCCGAACTACGCGACGCGCTGAAGAAGCTCGGCCGCAGCGACATGCTGATCGTCGCCGGCGGCGTCATCCCGCCGCAGGATTACGGCGCAGTGCTGGAAGCGGGTGCCGCGGAAATCTTCCCGCCAGGGACGGTTATCCCGGAGGCTGCGGATCGGTTGCTGGACCGGCTGCTGGCGGGCTAAGTGCTTGTTATAATCCCTGTTGCAACGCAGCGCTATTCGCGTTAGAATTGGCGTTGTAACAAGGTGCTGTGCCATGAACACTACCATTCGCAAGATCGGCAATTCCGACGGCGTGATCCTGCCGAAGGAGATGCTCGACCGCCTGAACCTGAAGACGGGCGATCAACTTCAGATCGTCGAAACGGAAAGGGGGGTTGCCCTCGAGCCAGTTGACGACAGTTTCGAGCGGCAAATGGAAGCTGCCCGAAAGGTCATGGAGAAATACAAGGTCGCGCTTCAGAAGCTCGCCGAATGAGCTGGGAATTTCTGACGCGGCGAGCTGTCGAAGCGATGCATGCCGAGCAGTTGCGCCGCCATGGCGGAGCGCAAGGTTTGAGAGACGAAAATGCTCTCGAATCTGCGCTCGCACGCGCCGAAAACAAGGCCAACTATGGAGACCCTTCGATTGAGGATCTCGCAGCCGCCTATACCTTCGGCATCGCCAGGAACCATGCTTTTGTCGATGGCAACAAACGGACAGCAATCGTGGCAGCCGGCGCATTTTTGATCGTGAACGGCCATGTCCTGATAGCCGACGACGGCACGCTCTACGAGTTTGTTATGGCCGTTGCCTCAGGCGAAATCGATGAAGCTGGTGCGGCGGCTTTCTTCCGCGACTACGTCGTCAAGCTTGAAGACTAGCTGTCCGACAGCTTGACGATTTCCCATTCCTTGCCGTTGACGCTTGCGACGTCGCCGACTTTCTTGCCGAACAGCGCCACGGCCATTGGCGAGACGTGTGAGATGCTGCCCTTTGAGGGGTCGGCCTCGTCCTCGCCGAGGATCTTCCAGTGCACTTTCTTGCCGTCATCGCTTTCCAGCGTGACACCCATGCCGAAGCGCACCTGATCGCTGCCCGGTTCCGGCACGGAAAGCTCGGCGCTTTCGCGGCGCGCTGTCCAGTAGCGCAGGTCGCGCGAGACAACGGCAATGCGCTCGCGATCGGCTTTTCGCTCGGCTTTCGCCAAGATGTCGCGCAGATCGGCCAGATTGTCCTCGATCATCGCCAGGCCGCGCTCCGTCACCAGATTGCGGTGTTGGCTGATCGGCCGCTCGCCGATGCCGGCAATGGCGTTTTCGCTGTCTTCCTCGCGGGTAAAAGCTCTGCTCATCGGATAAACTTAGGCCCGCTTCCGTGACAGCACAAGCCACTTGCCGGACCAGGTCATTGACCGGGCTGCGGCGGAGCGGAGCCTATGCGGCTGGCCCAATTCCTGCGAAGAACCGTTTCATCGCAGGGATCTGTGCCGATGTTGAACAGACGAACGCTTCTCAAGGGGACTGTCGGCTTTGCGGTGCTCGGCGTTTCGTTGGACAACGCCTTGGCGATGACGGCAGCGCTTGGCTCTATCAATGCCGCCGAGCTTGGCGTGGAGCCGGACGCACCGGACGACCAGAGCAAGGCCTTCGCCAGGATGCTAGCCGAGGCCAGCGACCGCAACGCGCCGGTGTTCCTGCCGCCGGGCTCTTATGTCGTGTCCAACCTGACCCTGCCCGCCCGCGTCAGGCTTTCGGGCGTGCCGGGCGCCTCGCGCATCCTCTATGGCGGCAGTGGCCATTTGCTGACGGCCGAACAGGCCGAGCATATAGAGTTCACCGCATTGGTCTTCGACGGCGCCAACGGCGGGTTGGCCGACGATGCGCAAGGCCTGCTCGACCTGCGCCGCGTCGCCCATCTCGTCATCGACAATTGCACGATCACCGGCAGCGCCAAGCATGGGCTGGCGCTGGAGTATGCGTCGGGCCGCGTCGAGCGCTCCGAGATTTCGGGGGCTGCGGACGCCGGCATCTACTCCGTCGAGGCCGCTGGCCTGGCGATATCCGATAATGCCGTATCCGACTGCGGCAATGGCGGCATTCTTGTCCATCGCTGGCAGCAGGCCGAGGACGGCACGATCGTCAGCGGCAACCGCGTGCAGCGGATCGGCGCCCGCAGCGGCGGCACCGGGCAGAACGGCAATGGCATCAACGCATTCCGTGCCGGCAATGTCTCGGTCACCGGCAACATCGTCTCGGACTGCGCCTTCTCGGCAATCCGCGCCAACAGTTCCAGCAATCTGCAGATGACCGGCAACACCTGCTCGCGGTCGGGCGAAACGGCGCTCTATTCCGAATTCTCCTTCGAAGGCGCCATCATCGGCAACAACATCGTCGATGGTGCCGCTAACGGCATCTCGATCGTCAATTTCAACGAGGGCGGCCGTATGGGTGTCTGCTCGAACAACATCGTGCGCAACCTCTCGACCGCCGGCCCTTACCCCGCCGACGCGCCGGGCTTCGGCGTCGGTATCAGCGTCGAGGCCGACACCACCGTCTCGGGCAATGTCATCGAGAACGCGCCGCTCTACGGCATGCAGATCGGCTGGGGCGCTTATATGCGCAATGTTGTGGCGACGGGAAACATCATCCGTCAGGCCGGAACCGGCATCGCCGTCACTGTGGTAGAAGGCGCTGGGAACGCCATCATTTCCGACAACGTCATCGACGGCGCCAAGAACGGCGCCATCATCGGCCAGCGCTGGGCCGAACCGGCGACCGGCGACCTCGCGCGGTCAAGCGTAAGCGGCTATGCGCATCTGACGGTCGAGCGAAACAGGGTCAGCTGAGCGCCGTCGTCGGCCGCAGCGAGCCGACCTTGGCGCCGATGCGGCTTTCGATCGGCGGATTGGCCCGCTCCAGAAGGTTCGCCTCCAGTGCGCCGTCGGCGCTGAGAAGTTTTGCCAGCACAGCGGCAATCATCACCTCGGCGGCGCGGCCGGCGCCGTCATCACATTTTAGCGCGATGCCGAGGCCAAGCTCCGGAACGGCAGCGCAATAGACACCCTCGGCGCCCGTCTTGACGAATATGCGGCCGGGCGCGGCCTGCATCAGCGCCACATCCACTTTGCCGGTGCCGGCGACCAGGAAAGGCTCGGCCATACAGGCAGACAGCAGGCGTTTGGCCGCCTTGGCGCGCTCAGGGCCAAGGCTCCTGCCCGTCGCCATGCGGGCAAAGCCAAGGGCAAAACTTTTCAGCGGCACGGCATAGGTGGGGATCGAGCAGCCATCGGTTGCCCGGTGATCCGCATCGTGGGCAGCGCCGGTCACCGCCTGCATGGCGTCGCGCACCATCTCCTGCAAACCATGGCCTGCCTTGACGTAGCCTTGGTGGGCAATCCCTGAGTGCACGCAGGTGCAGAGAAATCCGGAATGCTTGCCCGAGCAATTGTTGTGCAGTGCGTTCGGCGAGACGCCTGTGCGGGCCAGTGCGATCGTCGCGTCGTGGCTCGACGGCCAATGCGCGCCGCATTCCAGCGCCGACTTGTCGAGCCCGGCCTTGGCCAGCATCGCCTGCGCCAGTTCGACATGCGCGGGTTCGCCCGAATGCGAAGCGCAGGCCAGCGCCAGTTCGCGGTCGCCCAAGCCGTACGCATCGGCAGCACCCGTTTCAACCAGCGGCAGCGCCTGGATCGCCTTGACCGCCGAGCGCGGAAACACCGGCCGCGCCGTATCGCCGATCTCCAGGACAGGCTTGCCGTCACCGTCGAAGATTGCGACAGCGCCGCGATGGGCGCTCTCGACGATCGCGCCGCGCAAGACTTCGACCAGAACCGGATTTGTCATCACCACCCCGAAATATACGGGCCGCTTCTACCTGATCCGGTCGAGGATGGAAACGTAGTTGGCGACGGCAGCGCCACCCATGTTGAAGATGCCGCCAAGCTTTGCGTCCGGCACCTGGATGCCGCCTGCTTCGCCGGTCAACTGCATGGCGGTCAGCACATGCATCGACACACCGGTGGCGCCGATCGGATGGCCCTTGGCCTTCAGCCCGCCCGAAGGGTTGACCGGCAGCCTGCCGTCTTTTGCAGTCGTGCCGTCTAGCGCCAGCCTGCCGCCCTCGCCCGGCTTGGCCAGGCCCATCGCCTCATATTCGATCAGCTCGGCAATGGTGAAGCAGTCATGCGTCTCGACGAAGGAGAGGTCGTCGAGCGTCACGCCGGCCTTCTTCAAAGCCTGGTTCCAGGCCTGCTCGCAGCCTTCGAAGGACAGGATGTCACGCTTCGACATCGGCAGGAAATCCTGGACATGCTCGTTGGCGCGGAAGGCGACGGCGCGGCGCATCTTCAACGCCGTCGAGGTGTCGGTCAGCACAAGGGCGGCGGCGCCATCGGAAACCAGGGAGCAGTCGGTGCGCTTCAGCGGACCGGCCACAAAGGGGTTCTTCTCGCTTTCCTGGCGGCAGAATTCGTAGCCGAAATCCTTGCGCATCTGCGCGTACGGATTGTCGACGCCGTTCTTGTGGTTCTTGGCGGCGATCATCGCCAGCGCATCCGACTGGTCGCCATAACGCTGGAAATAGGCCTGTGCGATCTTGCCGAAGACGCCGGCAAAACCGGCCGGCGTGTCGCCCTCTTCCGGCAGATAGGAAGCCTTGAGCAGGTTCTTGCCGATCTCGGGGCCGGGCGTCGTCGTCATCTGCTCGGCGCCGACCACCAGCACGATGCGGGCGGCATTGGCGTCGATGGCGCGGATGCCTTGGCGGACCGCTGCCGAACCCGTGGCGCAGGCGTTCTCGACCCGCGTCGCCGGCTTGAAGCGCAGCCGGTCATCGGCCTGCAGCACCAGGCTGGCGGTAAAATCCTGAGGGGAGAAGCCGGCGTTGAAATGGCCGAGCACGATCTCGTCGACCTCGTCCGGGCCAATGCCGGCATGGTCGAGCGCGTCGACCGCGACCTTTGTGATCAGGCCCTCGAGCGTCTCGGCTTCAAGCTTGCCGAAGCGCGAATGCGCCCAGCCGACGATGCATGCGGTCATGGCAACCTCCGTTCGCCGCAAGCCTAACATGTCATAGCGCGGCATCAGCCTCTAATATTGTTCAACAGTGAACCGTTTTCCAGTCCAAGGGATGGGCCAGAGCGACACGATCGGTTGATCCGAGCGCGAGTTTTTTATTGATTGATCCGTCAATAAAAAATAATCTCGGTTTTGATCTGGATCTCCCCAATGCCGAAAGTCGGAATGGAACCGTTGCGCCGCAAGGCGCTCATCGACGCGACGATCTCGGCGATCGGCGAGCGCGGCTCGCTTGATGTGACCATGTCGGAGATCGCCGGACGGGCGGGCGTGTCGTCGGCCCTTGCCCACCACTATTTCGGCGCCAAGGACGAGCTCCTTCTGGCGACGATGCGGCACATTCTGGCCGAGCTGACCATCGACATGCGGCGCGCCCTGCAATCCGCCGGCTCGCCGCGCGAACGCGTTTCGGCGGTGGTCGCCGTCAACTTCTCCGACATCCAGTTCCGGCCGGAAACCATCGCGGCCTGGCTCGCCTTTTATGTCGAGGCACAGAAATCATCGGCCCTGCGCCGGCTGCTCAGGGTCTATGCGCGGCGGCTGCATTCCAACCTGATGAGCGGGCTGATCGGCATACTGCCGCGCAACGAAGCCGACCGCGCGGCGGAAGCGGTCGCGGCGATGATCGACGGGCTGTACATCAGGCGCGCGCTGAAGGACGGCGTGCCGGATGCTCAAACCGCGATCGCGCTGGTCGAAGATTATCTCGAAATCAAACTCGGCGGGCGACAGACACAGTGACAGCCTCAGTGATATCAAGGCGACCCAACATCCTGATCGTCATGGTCGATCAGCTCAACGGCACGCTGTTTGCGGACGGGCCGGCGGACTTCCTGCATGTGCCGCATCTCAAGGCGCTGGCCGCACGCTCGGCGCGCTTCGGCAACAACTACACGGCCTCGCCGCTTTGCGCGCCGGGCCGCGCCGCTTTCATGAGCGGGCAATTGCCGTCGCGCACCCAGGTCTATGACAACGCCGCCGAGTTCGCTTCCTCGATCCCGACCTATGCGCATCATCTGCGCAGCGCCGGCTACTACACCTGCCTGTCGGGCAAGATGCATTTCGTCGGGCCGGACCAGTTGCACGGTTTCGAGGAGCGGCTGACCACCGACATCTATCCCGCCGATTTCGGCTGGACGCCGGATTACCGCAAGCCTGGCGAGCGCATCGACTGGTGGTATCACAATCTGGGTTCGGTGACAGGCGCCGGCATCGCCGAGATCACCAACCAGATGGAGTATGACGACGAGGTCGCCTTCCACGCGGTGCAAAAACTCTACGATCTTGCCCGCACCTCCGAGGACGAGGCCAGCCGGCCCTGGTGCCTGACGGTTTCCTTCACCCACCCGCACGACCCCTATGTCGCACGGCGGCAATATTGGGGATTCTATGAAGACTGTCCGGCGCTTGAGCCGGAGGTGGGATTCATCCCCTATGCCCATCAGGACCCGCATTCGCAACGGCTTTACCGGGCCAGCGACTACGACAGTTTCAACATCACGCCGGAGCAGATCCGCCGCTCGCGGCGCGGCTACTACGCCAACATCTCCTATCTCGACGACAAGGTCGGCGAGTTGATGTCAGTGCTGGAGCGAACGCGCATGCTGGACGACACCATCATCCTGTTCTGCTCCGACCATGGCGACATGCTTGGCGAGCGCGGCCTGTGGTTCAAGATGAATTTTTTCGAGGGCTCGGCGCGAGTACCTTTGATGATCGCCGGCAAAGGCATTCCTGCAGGGCTGGTCGAGGCGCCGGTCTCCAACCTCGACGTGACGCCGACACTCTGCGACCTCGCCGGCATCGACATCTCCGCCATCGCACCGTGGACCGACGGGCAGTCGCTGCTGCCGCTGCTTGATGGCGAGCCGCGCACCGCGCCGGTGCTGATGGAATATGCCGCCGAGGGCTCCAACGCGCCGTTGGTGGCGATCCGCGACGGCCGCTACAAATTCATCCATTGCGAGATCGACCCGCCGCTTCTGTTCGATCTCGAAGCCGATCCGCAAGAACGCACCAATCTTGCCACCGATCCGGCGCATGCCGATCTGGTGGCGGCCTTCACGGGAGCCGTGCGAGCGCGCTGGGACATGACGGCATTCGATGCCGCGGTGCGCGTCAGCCAGGCGCGGCGCTGGGTGGTTTATCCCGCGCTGCGCAACGGCACGCATTACCCCTGGGAATTCCAGCCACTGCAGAAGGCGTCGGAACGCTACATGCGCAACCACATGAACCTCGACAATCTCGAGGAACAGAAACGCTTTCCGCGAGGCGAATGATGACAATTGTCCCCTCCCTCGAGCACCTCAGACAGGCCTATGCCGTGACGTCGAAGGCGACGCAGATCACGCCTTTGCTGGAATCGACAGCCTTGGCCAACGAGACGGGTGCGGCCCGCGTCTTTATCAAGCCGGAATCGCTGCAATGGGCGGGATCGTTCAAGGTGCGCGGGGCCTATTGGCGGTTGAAGCGGCTGTCGCCGGATGAGGCCAGAAAAGGCGTCGTCGCCTACTCCTCCGGCAATTTCGCGCAAGGGTTGGCGGCTGCCGGCCAGGCGCTCGGCATTCCCGTCACCATCGTCATGCCGATCGACGCGCCGGCCGCCAAGCGCGATGCGACCGCAGGCTATGGCGCGCGCGTCGTGCTGACAGATCATGGCGAGCGCGCCCGTGAAGAGGTCGCAGCCGCCAAGGCCTGCGAGATTGCCGAGACCGAAGGGCTGGCGTTGCTGCATCCATTCGACGATCCGGAGATCGTTGCCGGCCAGGCCGGCGCCGGGCTCGAAGCGCTCGAACAATTCGAGGCAAAGGACGCCAGTGCCGACCTTCTGTTCTGCTCGGTCGGCGGCGGCGGACTGATCGGCGGCATGTCGCTCGCCTTCCACTATCTGTCGCCGGCAACCGAGATCATCGGCGTCGAGCCGGAAGGCTTCAACGGCATGGGTGCATCGCTAGCGCATGGCGCCATCGAGACCATGCCGATCGCGCCGAAATCGATTTGCGACGGGCTGATGTCGCGGCGGCCGGGCGACGCGCCGTTCGCGGCGGTCAAGACCGCTGGCGTGCGCGGCATCACCGTCGACGACCAATCGGTTAGGCGAGCCATGAAGATCGCCTTCGAGCGGATGAAGCTGGTGCTCGAGCCGTCAGGCGCCGCCTCTCTGGCGGCGCTGCTCGGCGGCAAGGTGGATGTGGCGGGTAAAACGGTCCTGGTCATGGCTACCGGCGGCAATGTCTCGCTCGCCGATTTTATTTCGCATATGAACGATGGGCGCATGTGAACCATGCTTGAAGCAGACTTCGTCATCATCGGCTCCGGCTCGGCCGGCTCGGCCATGGCCTACCGGCTGTCGGAAGACGGCAAGCATTCGGTGATCGTCATCGAGTTCGGCGGCACCGATATCGGGCCGCTGATCCAGATGCCGTCGGCGCTGTCGATCCCGCTCAACATGAGCCTTTACGACTGGGGCTTTGCCAGCGAACCAGAGCCGCATCTCGGCGGCCGCGTGCTGGCGACGCCACGGGGCAAGGTGATCGGCGGCTCATCCTCGATCAACGGCATGGTATATGTCAGGGGCCACGCACGCGACTTCGACCACTGGGCCGAACAGGGGGCGGCCGGCTGGGGCTTCGCCGACGTGCTGCCCTATTTCAAGCGCATGGAGGACAGTGACGGCGGCGAGGACGGCTGGCGCGGCCACGGCGGCCCGCTGCACGTCCAGCGTGGCCCGCGCAAGAATCCGCTCTACGGCGCCTTTGTCGAGGCCGGCCGCCAAGCCGGGTTCGAACTGACCGACGACTACAATGGTTCGAAGCAGGAAGGCTTCGGGCCGATGGAGCAGACCATACGCGGCGGCCGCCGCTGGTCGGCCGCATCAGCCTATCTGAAGCCGGCGCTCAAGCGGCAAAATGTCAGCGTGATCAAAGGCTTCGCCCGTCGTGTGATCATCGAGAATCAGCGCGCTGTCGGCGTCGAGATCGAAGCTCACAAACAGATTCAGGTCGTTAAGGCACGACGTGAGGTGATCGTCGCCGCATCGTCGATCAATTCGCCCAAGATCCTGATGCTATCCGGTATCGGCCCGGCCGCGCATCTCACGGAGAACGGCATCCAAGTCGTGGCCGACCGGCCCGGTGTCGGCCGCAATCTGCAGGATCATATGGAGCTCTACATCCAGCAGGAATCGACCCAGCCGATCACGCTGAATTCGGTTCTCAACCCATTCTCCAAGACGCTGATCGGGGCGCAGTGGCTGTTCTTCAAGACCGGCCTCGGCGCCACCAACCATTTCGAGGCCGCGGCCTTCGTACGCTCGCAGGCCGGTGTCGACTACCCCGATATCCAGTACCACTTCATCCCGGCGGCGGTGCGCTATGACGGCAAGGCGGCGGCGAAGGCGCATGGCTTCCAGGCGCATGTCGGGCCGATGCGGTCGAAGTCGCGCGGTTCGGTGACGCTGCGCTCGCCCGACCCGAAAGCGACGCCGGTCATCCGCTTCAACTACATGTCGCATCCAGACGACTGGACCGAGTTCCGCCACTGCATCCGGCTGACCCGCGAGATCTTCGGCCAGAAGGCTTTTGACGGCTTTCGCGGCAAGGAAATCTCGCCGGGTTCGCACGTCCAGTCGGACGAGGATCTCGACGCCTTCATCCGCGATCATGCCGAGAGTGCCTACCACCCGTGCGGCACGTGCAAGATGGGCCGCGCCGACGACATCATGAGCGTGGTCGATCCGGAGTGCCGGGTCATCGGCGTCGACGGCCTGCGCGTCGCCGACTCCTCGATCTTCCCGCGGGTGACCAACGGCAACCTCAACGCGCCGTCGATCATGGCCGGCGAGAAGGCCTCCGACCACATTCTCGGCCGCACGCCACTGGCGCCGTCCAACCAGGAACCCTGGATCAATCCGCGCTGGCAGGTGGCGGATCGATAGGGCATTGTCCGGCGGACTGCTCCGCAATAGCGAATACATCTGGAGAACAGCATGCGCGCCCAGCCAACGGCATCGCACTATGTCAACGGCCGCTACATCGAGGACGAAGGCGGCGCGCCGCTGCCGGTGATCTATCCGGCGACCGGTGAGGTCATCGCCACCTTGCATTCGGCGACTCCGAACGTGCTGGAGCTCGCCATCGAAGCCGCGCGGGCCGCACAACCGGCCTGGGCGCGGATGAAGCCGGTCGAGCGTGGCCGCATCCTGCGCCGCGCCGCCGACATTTTGCGCGCGCGCAACGCCGATCTGGCGCGGATCGAGACGCTCGACACCGGCAAAGCGATCCAGGAGACGCTGGTGGCGGATGCACTATCGGCCGCCGACTGCCTCGAATATTTCGGCGGCGCGGTTGCCGCCTTCAACGGCGATGCGATCGATCTTGGTGGACCTTTTGCCTATACGCGCCGCGAGGCGCTCGGTGTGTGCGTCGGCATCGGCGCCTGGAACTATCCGATCCAGATCGCCGGCTGGAAATCCGCCCCCGCGCTCGCCATGGGCAACGCCATGGTATTCAAGCCTTCGGAAAACACGCCGCTGTCGGCACTGGCGCTGGCCGAGATCTACTCAGAGGCGGGCCTGCCCGACGGGCTGTTCAACGTCGTGCAAGGCTATGGCGATGTCGGCGCCGGCCTCGTCGGCCACGATGTCGTTGCCAAGGTTTCGGTGACCGGCTCGGTGCCGACCGGCCGCAAGGTGCTGTCGCTCGCCGGTTCGAAGATGAAGCATGCGACGATGGAACTCGGCGGCAAGTCGCCGCTGATCGTGTTCGACGATGCCGATCTCGAAAACGCCGTCGGCGGCGCCATGCTCGGCAATTTCTATTCGACCGGGCAGATCTGCTCCAACGGCACGCGTGTTTTCGTACAAAGCGGCATCCATGACCGCTTCGTCGACCGGCTGGTCGAGCGGACGAAAAAGATCCGCATCGGCGATCCGCTCGATCCTGAGACGCAGATGGGGCCGCTGGTCAACAAGGCGCAGCAGGAGAAGGTCGTTTCCTACATCGCGGCCGGCAGGCAGGATGGAGCAACGCTCGCCTGCGGTGGCAACGTGCCGTCGCTGCAAGGGTTCGATGGCGGCTTCTTTGTCGAGCCAACCGTGTTCACCGGTGTCACCGATAAGATGCGCATTGCGCGCGAGGAGATCTTCGGGCCGGTGATGAGCGTGCTGAAATTCGACGGCGAGGACGAGGTGATCGACCGCGCCAACGACACCGAATTCGGCCTCGCCGCCGGCGTCTTCACCCGCGACCTGCAGCGCGCTCATAGGGTGATCGCCGAACTGCAGGCCGGCACCTGCTGGATCAACGCCTACAATCTGACGCCGGTGGAAATTCCGTTTGGCGGGGTGAAGCAATCCGGCATCGGGCGCGAGAACTCGCTGGCGGCGCTGGCGCTCTATTCGCAGCTGAAGGCGGTGTATGTCGAGACCGGGGACGTGGCGAGCCCATATTGAGGGTTGAAAGCGAAGTGACAGCTGATCTCCCCCCTTGCGGGGGAGATGGCCGGCAGGCCAGAGGGGGGTGTGACGGATCGCCAGCCTTTGGTCTGATCTTCGAGTAGCTGAGACGTCGGCGGGACAGCACCCCCCTCTGCCTTGCCAGGCATCTCCCCCGCAAGGGGGGAGATTGGCAGCTCCAACGCCTCACCCCTTCTGCGCCGTGCCGTCCAGATACTGCGTCAGCGCGCAGACCAGATGATAGAAGATGCTGGCCGGCACGTCCGATGCCAAGGAGCGGCCGCGTTCGTCGATGCGGTCAATCCACAGGCCGAGCGGGGCCGGATCGATGTGCCAGCGGAACAGGCGGCCGACGCGCGCCTCGATTTCCGGCTTGAGGTCGGGACCACCCGAGCCATCCAGCGCAATCGCCGCCTTGATCGCTTCGGCCTGTGGCCAGCTCCGCGACACAAGGTCGAGCGGCAGGCCCTGTCTGGAGACCGCGCCGTAGGCAAGGCCGGTGGCGCGGTTGAGGCCGTTGGCGATGGCCGAGGCGTAGAGCTTGCGGGCAAAATTGCTCAACTCGCCCTGGCCGCTGCGGGCGACGAAATCGGTGAGCAGCGAGGCCCATTCGAAATGATGACCGGGCTCGGTCCATGTGCCCTTCTCGCCGGCGGCCGGCTTCCACCCGGCGTCGAAATATTCGCCCAGCGTCCAGCTCTCGGCATCGAAGAAATGACTGCGGAAAAGGTCGATGATGCGCGCGGCGCGGCGCAGATAGGTGCGGTCGCCGGTCGCCTCATACCAGGCGAGGAAGGCCTCGAGCAGATGCATATGCGGGTTGGAGCGCCGCTCGCCCTCGCCATCGGATGTCTCGAGAAAGCCGGTCATGCGGCTGTCCTCGAGATGCGCGTCGAGGAACACGAAGGTCTCCTGGCCCAGCCGCAGCGCATCCGGATCGCCGCACATATGCGCATGCGCCAGCGCCAGCAGCACGCAGGAATGGTCGTAGGCATCCTCGGTTGGGTCGGCGACGGAGCCGTCGACATTGAGCGTGCGCACCCAGCCGCCCCGGTCCGTGCGGCCCTTGCCGGCCATGAAGGCGATGCCATGGGAGATCAGGCGATCGGCTGGACCGTCCCAGCCGCGGGCCTTGGCAACGGCGAAGGCGTAGACTTGCCTCGCCGTCGTGCGCATGCGCTTGGGCTTCAACAGCGCCTCGCCGTCGAAGCCGAGCGCCTCGTGGAAGCCGCCATGACGCTCATCGACGCCTGAAGTCGACCACAGCGGCAAGGTCTCCTCGAACAGCCAGTGATGCACGCGCCGCCGCCAGGCGCCGCTTTCGATGACGCGGTCATGCGCCGGGGTGAACCTGGTTTCCAGACGGCCCGATTTTTCCAGCTGCTCGACAATCTTCTTGACGTGCTGGCTGTGACTGACCGGGGCAACGAAGGTGGCGTCCGCGGTCGAGACGATGGCGACATCCTTCATGCCGATCGCCGACAAAAGCCGGCCGTCGCTGCGGATGTAGGAGTTCTCGCAATCGATGGCGACGACATCGCCGACGACGACATTGCCCTTGGCGTCGGCAGGGCCGACATCAAGCAGCGACTGCCAGGAGCCGAGGTCGTTCCAGCGGAAGCCGGCCGGCACCATGGCGATGTCCTTGGCCCGTTCCATGATGGCGTAGTCGATCGAGTTCGACGGGATGGCGGCGTAGAGGTCGAGCGGCATATAGAGGCCGGACAGGTCGCTCGTTGCCGCCTTGTAGGCGGTTTCGGTGGCCTGCCAGATGTCGGGTTGGAAGGTGGCGAAGGCGTCGCGCATGGCGCCGGCGCGAAACAGGAAAATGCCGGTGTTCCAGTAGAAGGTGCCCGCACTGAGATAGCTCTGCGCAGTGGCGAGGTCGGGCTTTTCGACGAAGCGCGACACGTCGAAGACGCCGCCGCTTTCGGCTGCGACTTCGATATACCCATAGCCGGTCTCGGGCTGCGCCGGCTTGATGCCGAACACCACCAGACGGCCGGCAAGCGCTGCCTGGCTGCCCGCCTCGACGCTCTGCCAGAACTGCTTGGGCGTGGCGATTTCGTGGTCTGACGGCACCACCAGCACTAGGCTGTCGCCGAACTCCGACAATGTGCGCAGCGCGGCCAGCGCCACGGCGGCAGCCGTGTTACGCCCGGTCGGCTCGAACAGCGGGCCACCGCCGGCGAGGTCGAGTCCGGCAAGATCGGCATGGACACGCTCGGCATGGCGCTCGGCGGCGATCAGGAAGATCGGCGTCTCACCTTCCGGCCGCGCCGTCAGCCGGCGCAAGGTCTTGGCCAGCATCGAGCCGTCGCCGGAGAGATCGTGGAACTGTTTCGGGTTGTCCTCGCGTGACAGCGGCCACAGCCGCGAGCCGACACCGCCGCTCATGACAAAACTGACGATGCGCTCGCTCATGAAAGGTCCAATCAGAACGTCTGGTTGTAAGCGCCGACTTCGGGGCTGCGGCGCAGCACGGCGTCGATCGCCTCGAACATCTGCCGGCGGCGCTCGGACGATACCGGGCTTTCGACAACCACGACAAGCTCCGGCTTGTTCGACGACGCCCGCACCAGCCCCCAGGTGCCATCCTCGGCCACGACGCGCACGCCGTTGACGGTGATCAGCTCGGCGATCTTCTGGCCGGCAAAAGTCTTGCCGGCGCGCTGCATCGCCTGGAAGTCCGCCACCACCCGATCGACCACGCCGTATTTCACATCGTCGGCGCAATGCGGGGACATGGTCGGCGTGCCGAAGGTCAGCGGCAGCGCGCGATAGAGATCGGCCATCGAATTTCTGGGGTTCCGGTCGAGCATCTCACAAATGGCTATTGCCGTGATGAGACCGTCATCATAGCCGCGGCCGATCGGCGGGTTGAAGAAGAAATGGCCCGACTTCTCGAATCCGGCGACGGCGCCAAGCTCGGCGACCCGGCGCTTGATATAGGAATGGCCGGTCTTCCAGTAATCTGTCTTCGCGCCGTTGCCACGCAAAACGCTGTCGGTGTTGAACAGGCCGGTCGATTTGACATCGACGACGAAGGTCGAGCCGGGATATTGGGTTGATATGTCCCGCGCGAGCATGACGCCGACCTTGTCGGCGAAAATCTCGTTGCCCTCATTGTCGACCACGCCGCAACGGTCGCCGTCGCCGTCGAAGCCCAGCCCGACATCGGCGCCGGTCTCCAGCACCTTGTCGCGGATGGCGTGCAGCATCTGCATGTCTTCGGGGTTGGGGTTATAGCGCGGAAAAGTGTGGTCGAGCTCGACATCGAGCGGGATCACCTCGCAGCCGATGCGCTCCAGCGCCTGCGGCGCGAAGGCGCCGGCGGTGCCGTTGCCGCAAGCCGCCACAACCCTGATCTTGCGCGCGATGCGCTTGTCCTGGGTCAGGTCGTCGAGATAGGTCTCGCGAAAACCGGAGACGAAATCGTAGCAGCCGCCGCCGGCGAGATCGAAGTCGCTCGACAGCACGATCTGTTTCAGTGCGCTCATCTCCTCTGGTCCGAAGGTCAGCGGCCTCGCCGCACCCATCTTGACTCCGGTCCAGCCATTCTCGTTGTGCGATGCGGTGACCATGGCGACGGAAGGCGCGTCGAGCGCGAACTGGGCGAAATAGGCCATGGGCGACAGCGCCAGGCCAATGTCTTTCACCTTTGCGCCCGCAGCCATCAAGCCGGAAACCAGCGCCAGCTTGATGGCAAGCGAATAGGAACGGAAATCATGCCCGGTGACGATGTCGGGCCCGGCGCCAAGACGGCGGATCAAGGTGCCCAGGCCCATGCCCAGCGCCTGGACGCCGATCAGGTTCAGCTCCGGCGGCTGCGCGGAGCCGGCGTGGCCGAACCACCAGCGCGCATCGTATTCACGGAATCCAGACGCCTTGATCAGCGCTTCGGTTTCGAATTCGAAACTGTTGGACCGGGCGTCGCCTACGATTTTCAGCGGCAAGGCAGCAGAGCTCCAGATGGCGAAAGCACGATTTATCGAGGCTGCGACTTAGCACACAAGGCTTTAAGCCGGGTTTATCCCAACAGAACATCCTGGCTTTGCGGGAATGCCGACGAAAGCCAACGAAATGCGACAGAAGCACTGCCATTGCCGCTTGCAGGAACGGTATGTGGCAGCTATAAGCCCGCGGTCTGGTCACGGAGTGTAGCGCAGCCTGGTAGCGCACCTCGTTCGGGACGAGGGGGTCGCAGGTTCAAATCCTGCCACTCCGACCAGAAAAAACAGACACTTAGGTGTTTGTTCTCCCGACCCACAAGATAGCTTGATGCAAACCGGCCGCGTCGGCGTTCGCTGTCAGCATGGTGTTTTGACGCGACAACCTTCCGCGCTACCTCGATAATAGGAATGCCGCCGAGACAGCGGCCAGAACGAGGTTTGCGGAAGATGAATTTGTTGATTTCAAGCCGGCTGTCAGCGCTGCTCGCTTTGTCCTTGGCGGCAGGCTGCTCATCGCTGGGCAGCGCGGTGAACCCGGCGAAATACGACAGCATGACATGCGCCGAGCTCAACAACGCGGTAGGCGATACCGCGCGCGACATCTCGCAAACCGCCATCACCCGCGGCAGGGTCACCAACACCAGCGTTCCCAACTGGCTGCTCGGCGGCACGCGCGTGAAGAGCGCAGTGGCCAACCGTGAGACGGCCAGAATCGAACTGCTGAAGCAGCGGCAAGAGGCCATTGTCGCGACAAGAGCCAACAGATGTCCCAGGTCAGCGGGCTAAGCGAACTGGCCCTACCCTGACTATCTGCTCAACGTCACGCCTTAAGCACTCAGCCGGAAGCGCGTGACATCGATCGCCGCAGCCATCAGCGTCTGGGTGTAGGCGGCCTGCGGGTTGCTGAATATCTGTTCGGTCGGGCCTTCCTCGACGATCTTGCCCTGCCTCATGACGATGATGTAGTCGGCCATGGCGCGCACCACGGAGAGATCGTGGCTGATGAAGAGGTAGGACAGTTCGTGGTCGGCCTGCAGCTTGCGCAGCAATTCGACGATCTGCTTCTGCACCGAGCGGTCGAGCGCCGAAGTCGGCTCGTCCAGCACCACCAGTTTGGGCTTCAGGATCACGGCACGCGCGATGGCGATGCGCTGGCGTTGGCCGCCGGAGAATTCGTGCGGGTAGCGGTTGCGTGCGTTGGGATCGAGGCCGACCTCGAGCAAGGCCTCGACGGCGCGCTGATCGCGTTGCTTGCCTGACAGGTTCGGCTCATGCACCAGAAGCCCTTCGGTGATGATCTGGCCGACGGTCATGCGCGGCGACAGCGAGCCGAACGGATCCTGGAAGACGAGTTGCATCTCACGACGCAGCGGCCGCATCGCCTGGCGGTCGGCGGTGGAGATGTCGCGGTCGCCGAAGCGGATGACACCGTCGCTGGGCAACAGGCGCAGAAGTGCGCGGCCGAGCGTCGATTTTCCCGAACCGGACTCGCCGACGATACCGATGGTCTGGTTGCGCTTCAGCCGGATCGAAATGTGATCGACGGCGCGTAGCAGCAGCGGTTCGCCGGCAAGGAAGCCGCCGCCGATCTTGAAGGTCACTTCGACATTGCGGCCCTCCAGCAGCACAGGAGCGCTGGGCGGCGGCGCCGCCTTGGTGCCGGTCGGTTCGGCGGCCAGCAGCATTTTGGTATAGGCATGCTGCGGGTTGGCGAAAAGTGCTTCCGCTTCGCCTTCCTCGACCACCTCGCCATAGCGCATGACATAGACGCGGTCGGCAAAGCGCCGGACGATGCCGAGATCGTGGGTGATAAAGACGATGGCCATGCCGAGCTTGCGCTGCAATTCGGCGAGCAGCACCAGGATCTGCGCCTGGATGGTGACGTCGAGCGCCGTCGTCGGCTCGTCGGCGATCAGGATGTCGGGGTCGTTGGCCAATGCCATGGCGATCATGACGCGCTGGCGCTGGCCGCCCGACATTTCGTGCGGATAGGATTTCATCCGCCGCTCGGGATCGGGAATATGCACAAGCCGCAGCAGCTTGAGCGCCTCGTTCCGTGCCTCGGCTGCGTTCAGCCCGCGGTGCTTGCGGATTGGTTCGATCAGCTGGTTGCCGATCGAATAGAGCGGATCGAGCGAGGTCATCGGCTCCTGGAAGATCATGCTGATCTTGGCGCCGCGCACCTTGTTGAGGTCGGGCTTGCTCATGGTCAAAAGGTTGCGGCCGCGATAATCGACGTGCCCCGTCGCCTCGCCGTTGGACGCCAGCAGGCTCATCGCCGCCATCATCGTCTGGCTCTTGCCGGAGCCGGATTCGCCGACCACGGCAACGGTTTCACCTGCCTTGACGTGGATGTTGATGCCCTTGACCGCTTCGACCGCGCCGTCGAGCGTGCGGAAGCGGACGCGAAGGTCTTTGACGCTGAGGATCGTTTCGGGCGTTTCCATCGCAACGGTCCCCATCTTATCGGTCCCCATCTTTATCGGTCCCATCTTCATCGGTCTCTCGGATCGAGCGCGTCGCGCAGGCCGTCGCCGACGAAGTTCAGTGCAAACAGCGTCGACACGAGGAAGAAGGCGGGGAACAAAAGCAGCCAGTTGGCGGTGCCGATGTTCTTGGCGCCGACCGAGATGAGCACGCCCCAGCTGGTCATCGGTTCCTGCACGCCAAGGCCAAGGAAAGACAGGAAGCTTTCCAGGATGATGACCTGCGGCACCAGCAGCGTCATGTAGATCACCACTGGTCCGAGCAGATTGGGGATGACATGGCGCAGCAGGATGCCGCGCTGGCCGACGCCCATGGCTTCGGCCGCCTGGACATACTCCTGCCGCCGGATCGACAGCGCCTGGCCGCGCACGATGCGCGCCATGTCGAGCCACAGCACCGCTCCCACCGCCAGGAACATCAGCACGAAGTTGCGGCCGAAGAACACCACCAGCATGATGACAAAGAAAATGAAGGGCAAAGAATAGAGCACGTCGACGATGCGCATCATCACCTCGTCGATCTTGCCGCCGGAAAAGCCTGCCGCCGCCCCATAGAGGACGCCGATGACCACCGCGACAATGCCGGCAAGCAGGCCGATGGCCAGCGAGATGCGCCCTGCCATCAGCGTTCGCGAGAGAAGATCGCGACCGGTGTTGTCGGTGCCGAACAGGAAGTACTGCTGTTTGACCGACGCAGTCATAGTCAATTCGAGCCCGTCGGCCGATTTGCTCTCTATCTTGGTATCGTCGAAGGCATCGGAGCGGTCGAGATAGCGGATGTTGCGGTCGTCGATCCGTTTGGTCGAGGTGACGGTGACGGTGACGCGACTGCCGTCCAGTTTCCACTCCTTGATGTCGACGCGCATGCGCTTGATGGCATCCTTTAGCGCCGTCTCGATCATGTCGGGCTTCGGATAGGCTGAAAAGCTTGGCGGCGTGCGCACATAGTCGGCATAGATGGTGGTGTACTGATGCGGCACGAACCAGGGGCCGAAGATGCTGATGACGCCAATGAAGGCCAGGTAATAGAGGCTGAACATGGCGGCGCGGTTGGCTTTGAGGCGCGCCCATGCGTCGCCCCAGAGCGAGCGGCCGACGACGGCCGGCGGAGCGGCGGCGGCTGTGATGTCAGTCATAGCGCACCCTCAGTCATAGCGTACCCTCGGGTCGACGACCGCGTACATGACGTCGACGATCAGGTTGAAGACGATGGTGAAGAGCGCGATCACCACCACGGTCCCCATCACCAGCGTGTAGTCGCGGTTGAGCGCGGCATCGACGAAATAGCGGCCGACGCCGGGAATGGAGAAGATGGTCTCGACGATGACCGAACCGGTGAGCAGCGCCGCGGCTGCCGGGCCGGTGAAGGAAACGATCGGCAGGATGGCGCCGCGCAGCGCGTGCTTGACCACCACCGACCAGTCGGAGAGGCCGAGCGCACGCGCCGTTCGGATATGATGCGAACGCAAGCTCTCGATCATCGACCCGCGCATCAGGCGGGCAACGATGGCGATCTGCGGCAAGGCCAGCGTCAGCACCGGGCCGATCTTGTTGATCAATGCGCCATCACCCCAGCCACCGATCGGCAACAGCTTCCAGGTCAATCCGAACACCAGCTGAATGACAGGAGCGATGACGAAGGTGGGGATAGTGCTGCCGGCGGTCGCCAGCGCAATCACCGTATAGTCGCCAAGCTTGTTCTGGTTGAGCGCAGCGATGGTGCCGAGCACCGAACCAAGCAGCAGCGCCAGGATCAGCGCCGAGGTGCCGAGCTGGACCGATATCGGCAGCCCCTTGGCAAACAGTTCGGTGACGGTGAAGTCAGGCAAATTGTAGCTCGGCCCGAAATTGCCGCGTAGAAGATTGCCGAGATAGTGGGCATATTGCAGCCAGAGCGGATCGTCGAGGCCGAACTGTGCTTCCAGATTGGCCCTGATCTCGGGACTGAGGCCCCGCTCCTGATTGAAGGGGCCGCCCGGTGCGACGCGTATCAGGAAGAACGCCATGGTCACGATGACGAACAGCGTCGGAATGGCGGTCAGAAGCCGCCGTAAGATGTATCGCAGCATCGGCGCCCCGCTTCGGCCAGAGCGACATACGTCCATGCGGACGCATTGCCACGCTCCGGCGCCAAATCTTCGCACCGGGCTTGCCGAAAATCGACCACGACTTTCGGACCGGTGCGATGACCGACCAGTCCGGGGGGGCGGGGGGGGGGGGCGGGGGGCGGGGGCCGGGGTTGGTGAATGCGGGGGGTCGGCGGCGGGTGCGGGTGGGGGGTGGAGAATGTAAAGAT
>NZ_JAMYPY010000019.1:0-118122 GCF_040320605.1 Mesorhizobium sp. M0659 | reverse complement strand
GGGGGTTTGACCCGCGTGCCAGCGCGGGGGTTGGTTGCCCCCGGGGCGGCCCCTTTGGACCTGCGCCGGCCTATGTGGGGTGTTGGGGGGGGGGCCCGGGGCCCGCTCACTCCCCCGCCGGGGGCGACTTTCGCCAGCACGCCGCAACCCACCCCGCAATAGGGGCAGGTGGTCCTCACCTCGCGCGCTTCGCCCAGTTCCATGCTTCAGGCCGCGCGGCTGGCCAGCGCTTTCAGCGCAATGAACAGGAGCTCGCCCTCGATCCGCACAGGAAGGGTGCGCACGGCGCCCTCGTCGGCGCCGAGCGCCTTGCCCGTCTCCAGCGAGATGACCCAATTGTGCAAGGGACAGGTGACGGCGGTGCCGTGGACGATGCCTTGGCTCAGCGGCCCACCTCTGTGCGGGCAATGATCGTCGATGGCGTAGACCTGATCGTCCTGCGTGCGGAAGACGGCGATCTTACCCTCGGGTGTGTCGACGCAGCGCGCGCCGCGGCGGGGGATGTCGGAGAGTGAGCCGATCGATATCCAGTCCATTTTGATCACTCCGCCGCCTGCGCAAACCCGACAGAAGCCATTGGCCGGAACTCGTGCTTGTCCTTGCCGGAGACGCGTTCCGACCACGGGTCGACCTGGGCGAATTTCTGGCTGAAGACGAAGCGCTCGTAATAGGCCTTGCGCTTTGCACCGTCGTCCATGATCTGGCGCTTGATCTCGGGGATGCCGATGCGCTTGGCCCATTTGTAGATGCGCTCGAGATAGCGGCCCTGCTCGCGATACATCTGCGTCAGCGCCACGATATGCTCCAGCGCCTCGTCCTCGGTCTTGACCAGGCCAAGCACTTCGGTGCCCTTGATGTCGAGGCCGGCGGCGCCGGCGAAATGGATCTCGTAGCCACTGTCGACACAGATCACGCCGACATCCTTGCAGGTCGCCTCGGCGCAGTTGCGCGGACAGCCCGACACCGCCATTTTGACCTTGGCCGGCGTCCACGAGCCCCACATGAATTTCTCAATGCGAATGCCGAGGCCGGTCGAATCCTGCGTGCCGAAGCGGCACCAGTCGGAGCCGACACAGGTCTTCACCGTGCGCAGGCCCTTGGCGTAAGCATGGCCTGAGACGAAGCCGGCCTGGCCGAGATCGGCCCACACCGCCGGCAGATCCTCCTTGCGGATGCCCAGCATGTCGATGCGCTGGCCGCCGGTGACCTTGACCATCGGTATCTCGAACTTGTCGACGACGTCGGCGATGGCGCGCAGTTCGGCGGCGTTGGTGACGCCGCCCCACATGCGCGGCACCACCGAATAGGTGCCGTCCTTCTGGATGTTGGCGTGGACGCGTTCGTTGATGAAGCGCGACTGATAGTCGTCGGCGTAATCGTTCGGCCAGTCGCAGACGAGGTAGTAGTTGAGCGCCGGCCGACATTTTGCGCAGCCGCAGGAGGTCGTCCATTCCAGCTCCTGCATGACGGCGGGAATGGTCTTCAGGCTCTTGGCGATGATCAGCCGGCGCACCTCGTCATGGCCGAGCGTGGTGCAGCCGCACATCGGTTGCACAGCGGCCGGGTTGTATTTGTCGCCGATGGTCAGCACCATCAGCTTCTCGACCAGCCCGGTGCACGAACCGCAGGAAGCCGATGCCTTGGTGTGGGCGCGCACGTCGTCGAGCGAAGCCAGGCCCTTGGCCGTGATCGCGCCGGTGATCTTGCCCTTGCAAACGCCGTTGCAGCCGCAGATTTCCGCATCATCCGGCAAGGCTGCAACGGCCGCCATAGGGTCCAGCGGGGCACCCCCCTGGTAGGACTGGCCGAAGATGAGCGTGTCGCGCATCTCCGATATGTCGGTCTGCTTCTTCTTGAGATCGTTGAACCAGGCCCCATCCGCCGTCTCGCCATAAAGCACGGTGCCGATGATGCGGTCGTCTTTCAGGACAAGGCGCTTGTAGACGCCGGCGGCGGCATCGCGCAGCACGATCTCCTGGCGGTCCTCGCCTTCGGCGAAGTCGCCAAGCGAGAACAGGTCGATGCCGGTGACCTTGAGCTTGGTCGGCGTGTCCATGTGGACGAAGGCCGCTGCCTCGTTGCCGGCCAACTGGTTCGCGGCAACGCGCGCCATCTCATAGAGCGGCGCGACCAGCCCGTAGACCTGGCCGTAGACCTCGGCGCATTCGCCGAGCGCGTAGATGTCGGGGTCGTTGCTGCGCATGCCGGCATCGACGACGATACCACGATTGACGGCTATGCCGGCCTCTCTGGCCAGCGCCGCATTCGGCCGGATGCCGACCGCCATCACCACCAGCGTTGCCGGGATAATGGTGCCGTCGGCAAGCTCCACCTGCCCGACCTTGCCGTTGCCGGTGATCGCCTGGGTGTTGGCCTTGGTGATGACCTTGATGCCGCGCTGTTCCACCGCGCGCTGCAGGAGATAGCCGGCGGCGGGGTCGAGCTGACGCTCCATCAATGTCGGCATGACATGCAGCACAGTGACGTTCATGCCTTGGGCGTTCAAACCTGCTGCCGCCTCAAGCCCGAGCAGGCCGCCGCCGATGACCACGGCCTTGGCGCGCGACTGGGCGGCAAGCATCATGGCCTGAACATCGTCGAGGTCGCGATAGGTCAGCACGCCCGGCAGATCGTGACCGGGCACCGGAATGATGAAAGGCACCGATCCGGTGGCGATGACGAGCTTGTCGTAAGGCTCGGTGACGCCGTGGTCGGAGGTGACGGTCTTGGCCGCCCGGTCGATGGCGACGATCTTGTGACCTTTGTAGAGGGTGATGTTGTTGGCGATGTACCAGCCGTCGCCGTGGATGATGATTTCCTCATAGGCCTTTTCGCCGGAGAGAACCGGAGACAGCATGATGCGGTCGTAGTTCACCCGCGGCTCGGCGTTGAAAATGGTCACGGTGTAGCGGCCCGGCGCCTGTTCGAGCAGATGCTCCAGCATGCGCCCGGGGGCCATGCCGTTGCCGATGATGACGAGTTTTTCGGTCATGGCGTTACTCCGCGGCTTCGACGAAGCGGTGGCGTTCATAGAGGAACTTCAGCACCGCTTCGCGGCAGCGCAGGAAGGTGCGGTCCGAAGAGAGTTCGACGCGTCGACGCGGCCGCAGCAGCGGCACCGCAAGCACCTCGCCGATTGTCGCCGCCGGACCGTTGGTCATCATGACGATGCGGTCGGACAACAGCACCGCCTCGTCGACATCGTGGGTGATCATGATCGTCGTCGAGCCGAGCCTGGAATGGATGTCCATAACCGCATCCTGCAGATGGGCGCGCGTCAGCGCGTCGAGTGCCCCGAACGGCTCGTCGAGCAACAGGATCTTCGGCTCCATGGCAAGCGCCCGGGCAATGCCGACGCGCTGCTTCATGCCGCCCGATATTTCGGCCGGCCGCTTGTCCTTGGCATGGGCCATCTGCACGAGATCGAGATTGCGCATGATCCAGTCATGTCGCTCGGTCCTGCTCTTGGAACGGCCAAAGACTTTCGACACCGCCAGGCTGATGTTTTCGTAGACGGTGAGCCATGGCAGCAGGCTGTGGTTCTGGAACACCACGGCGCGCTCGGGTCCGGGGCTGTCGACCTCCTTGTTTTCAAGCAGCACGGCGCCGGCGGAAACCTTGGTCAGCCCGGCGATCAGATTGAGCAAGGTCGACTTGCCACAGCCGGAATGGCCGATGATGGAGACGAATTCGCCCTTGTCGATGGTCAGCCTGATGTCCTTGAGCACCTCGCTGACCTGACCGCCGCGGGCAAAGGATTTGTCGATATGGTCGAGCTTCAGATAGGCCGTCATCGCCCTCTCCTCACTTTGCCGTTGTGCCGCGGGTGACGAAAGCACCGACCGCAGCGACCAGGCGGTCGAGGCAGAAGCCGGTGACGCCGATATAGGCGAGCGCGACGATGATGTCGGGCAGCCGCGACGAGTTCCAGGCGTCCCAGATGAAGAAGCCGATGCCGACGCCGCCGGTCAGCATTTCGGCGGCGACGATGGCGAGCCAGGACAGGCCGATGCCGATCCTTAAGCCGGTGAAGATGTAAGGTGCAGCCGCCGGAACCATGATCTTGACGAAAAATTCGAACTGGTTGAGCTGCAGGATGCGCGAGACGTTGCGGTAGTCTTCTGGAATGTTGCGCACGCCGACGGCTGTGTTGATGATGATCGGCCAGATGGAGGTGATGAAGATAACGAACAGCGCCGACGGGCTGGAATCGCGGAAAGCAGCCAGCGACAGCGGCAACCAGGCCAGCGGCGGCACGGTGCGCAGTATCTGGAACACCGGATCGAGGCCACGCATGGCCCAGATCGACTGGCCGACCAGGGCGCCGAGCGCGACGCCGACGATCGCCGCCAGGCCGAAGCCGATGGCGACGCGCTGCAGAGAGATCAGCACCCGCCACGCAAGGCCGATATCCTGCGGGCCGTTGTTGAAGAACGGATGCGCGATCAGGTCATAGGCCTCGTTCCACACCTGGCTGGGCGGCGGTAGGCTGGCGGTCGGCGACGAGCAGGCGATCTGCCACACGACCAGCATGAAGGCGATAACGATGACCGGCGGCACCAGGGCGGTGGCCAGCCTGCCGGCGATCGCGATCGGGTCGAAGCGGCGCCGCGCTTTGGCGGTGAAAGCGATGACCGCGGCAGGCTTCGCGGGGAACGCCTTCACCGTGGTTTCCTCAATGGCTTGGATGGACATGTCTGGGTATAACTCCGGGGTCGATGCGGGCGACAACGGCGAAGCGCCGTTGCGCTGGGGGCGACAAACGGCGCAACGCGCCGTTTGCGCTGGTCAAGCCGATGCCTTGATCTTCAGGCTGTCGAGATAGGCCGACGGGTTGGCCGGGTCGAAAATCTTGCCGTCGAAGAATGTCTCGACGCCACGCGACGACGAGGCCGGAATATCGGCTGCGGCAACGCCGAGATCCTTCGCCGCCTCGCGCCAGATATCCTCGCGATTGACCTGATCGACCAGCGTCTTGATGTCGGTGGTCGGCGCGAATTTTCCCCAACGGATGTTTTCGGCGAGGAACCAGCTGTCGTGGCTCTTGTAGGGATAGGAGACGCCACCCTTCCAGAATTTCATGTAGAGGTCAGTGCCGGTGGCCACGCGGCCGTTGCCGTAGTTGATGTCGCCCTTGAGGCGGCCGATAATGTCGGCGACAGGCACGTTCATCCATTGCCGCTTGCCGATGATGGCGGCCATCTCGTCCTTGTTCTCCGTGGCCTCGCACCATTGCTGGGCCTCCATGACGGCCATCACGATCGCCTTGGTGGCGTTCGGGTATTTGTCGATGAATTCGGCGCGGAGGCCGAGCGCCTTTTCGGGATGACCCTTCCACAGTTCGCCGGTGGTGGCGGCGGTGAAACCAACGCCCTGGTGGACGAGCTGTTCGTTCCACGGTTCGCCAACGCAGAACACGTCCATGTTGCCGACTTTCATGTTGGCGACCATCTGCGGCGGCGGCACGACAATGGTCGAGACGTCCTTGTCGGGATCGATGCCGCCGGCGGCAAGCCAGTAACGGAGCCACAAATCATGGGTCCCGCCCGGGAACGTCATGGCGGCCTTGATTTCCTTGCCGGCCGCCTTCTTGGCGGCGAAGGCGTCCTTCAGCTTGGAGGCGTCGAGCCCGACACCGGTGCCGGCGTATTCCTGCGCAACCGAAATGCCCTGGCAGTCGTAGTTGAGCCGCGCCACGATAGCCATCGGCATCGGCTGGTTGTTCTGCGTCACCTTGCCGGTGTGCATGAGATAGGGCAGCGGCGTCAGGATGTGAGCGCCGTCGATGCCGTTGGCTTCGCCGCCGAGCATCAGATTGTCGCGCGTCGCGCCCCAGGAGGCCTGCTTGATCACCTCGACGTCGGGCATGCCGAACTTGGCGAACAGCCCCTTCTCCTTGGCGATCATCAGCGGCGCCGCGTCGGTCAGCGCGATGAAGCCGAGCTTGGCGCCGGTGACCTCCGGAGCGGTCGTGGCGGCATAGGCGCCCGAGGGGAAGAGCTTGCGGGCCGCCACGAACAGGCCGGCCGTCATGGCGCTGCTGACAAGAAAATCGCGGCGCGTCACATCCTTGAGCGATGTTCCCGTCCCGATCCATTTTCCTATTTTTTCTTTCATCGTGATCTCCGGTTGAACGCTTCGTCGAGTGGCCCAAAACAAAAAAGCCGCCGTCCAGGCCTCGCGCGTCCGTACATCCGGGATCGCGTCGTTGACCTGAGCGGCAGCTTTGCCTGTGGCGCCCGCCATTGGACGCCTGTTCCGTGACCCGCGAAGGGTCTGGCTAATTCAAAGCAGGAACCGTGCCAGTTCTGAGTGAAACGAAAAACCTAAATGAAATCAACATTACGCGCCAGACGCCGGCACGTGAGGCGACATCGCAAGCAGGTCAAAGATTGTTCATTACAGCAATCGCACGCACATTTTTTGTGCAATGCACAAGAATGGCGCGAGAATGATCAGGCTTCCGCGCGAGCGACTTTCTGGCGCGCTATATAGCCGTCGATCTCGTCGGGGTCGAAGGTCTGACCGTCGAAGAAGCCGTCCGGCCCAAGCACCAAGCCTGCCCCAGTCGCACCGACAGCCGTGGCGACCTTAAGCGCGCCCTCGACCTTCGCATTGGCGCCGGGAAGTGCAACGCCAAGCGGCTTTAGCGCCGAGCGGTAGAGGTCCGGACGGTAGCAGTCACGGGCGATAGCAAGGTTTTCCGGCGTGTGCTCGACATGCCCCCAGCGCACCATCTGCGTATAGAACCACAGCGCATGGCTCTTCCACGGAAAGTTCGCCGCCTTGTCGAAGGGCAGGAAGAAGTCGTCGACATCCAGTTCGGCGCCGCCGCCCAGTTCAAGATGGCCGGTCAGGATCGGCATCTGGACAGCTGGTGGCAGGCCCAGGAAGCCAGCTTGAGCCATCACACCAGCCAGTTCGGCGTGGTTGCCCGGATCCTGGCACCAGCGCGCCGAATGATGCAGCGCGCGCAGCAATGCTGCCAGCGCGACCGGGTTCTCCTGCGACCAGGCCTTGCGCACGCCGATCACCTTCTCCGGACTGTTGCGCCACAGCAGCGCCTTGACGGTGACGATATGGCCGGTGCCGGCGGCGACCGAGGCGCTGTTCCAGGGCTCGCCCACGCAGTAGCCGTCGATCCGCCCGGCGACCAGCGCATCGGCCATGAAGGGCGGTGGCACGATGACGATCTCGATCTCGCGCTCCGGATCGATGCCGCACCCGGCAAGCCAGTAGCGCAGTTCGTAATTATGCCCCGAATGCGGGTGCACCACGGCAAAGCGCAGCGGATCGCCGCCAGCCCCGGCGCGGTCGCGAATGAAGGCACCGAGGGCTGCGCCCGCGCGCGCGGGCTCGAGATCGGGTATGGCGCCGTGTGCCGCCATGCCTTCCCAGACGGCGTTGGAGATGGTGATGCAATTGCCGCCAAGCCCGAGCGAAAACGGCACGATGGTCTCGGAAGCAAGCGGCGTCAGCCCGAGATTGCAGGCGAGCGGCATCGGCCCCAGCATGTGCGCCAGGTGGAAATGGCCGATGGCGATGCGGTCGCGGATGTTGGCCCAGGAGGTCTCGCGGTGCAGTGTGAGATCGATGCCCTCGCGTGCGGCAAATCCAAGCTCACCCGCCGCAACCAGCACGGCACTGTCGAAGAGCGGCATGAAGCCGGCGGTGATCTGGTGCTCGGCGCTCATGCTCATTCGTCCTCCGACGGCCCGAGCAGCCCGGCGGCAGTCACCAGGCTCTGGGCAATGTCGCCGATCTTGCGGTTCTGGTTCATCGCCGTCTTGCGCAGCAGCGTGTAGGCGGCCTCTTCGGTCAGGCCGCGCGACTTCATCAGGATGCCCTTGGCACGGTCGATCACCTTGCGGCTCTCAAGCTCCCCTCGAACCTCTTCCAGCTCGCGCGCCATGCGCGAGAAAGCGTTGAAGCGGCTGACCGCCATGTCCAGGATCGGCTTGACGCGCTCTTGCCTGAGGCCGTCGACCACATAGGCCGAAACGCCGGCATCGACCGCCGCTTCGATCGATGCCTGGTCCGATCGGTCGACGAACATGGCGATCGGCCGCTTCACCGCACGCGACAGCTGGAACATGTTTTCCAGCATGTCGCGGTTCGGGTTTTCCAGATCGATGACGATGACGTCCGGCTCGATCTCGGCGATGCGCCGCGCAATGCCGGTCACGTCGTGGATGACGGTGACCCGCTCATGGCCGGCCTCGCGCAAACCTGCCTCGATGATCGCGGCGCGGATACGGTTTTCGTCGATGACCAGGACGGCGAGTGAGCTGCGGACCATGCGTGCATTGTGGGCAAGGTCGCAAAATTGTGCAATGCGGCATGGTCACAGGCTCCCGCCGCGGAGCAACCCCCGACCGACAACGACCCGGTCTAGGTGGTCGGGACAAGGAATGCAGCGCAACGCTGGCACTGGTGATGACAGCCTTGCCGGTCGCCTGGTGCCCTACCCAACGGTCTAGGTGCGATGAGACTTGCACCGCAACATCGGCTTGTTAAAGGTGGGGGCAACGACGGACATAGCTGTCCTTGCTCGCCGATCTGACCGGAAGGTTACCGCACGATGCTGCTCATGAATCGACGATTGGGAGCCAGCAAGCTGGCGCGCCCGGCACGGCGTCTCGGAGGCCTGACGACGAAGTTTGCCCTGATTGCCGGGTCGTTCGTCCTTGGGATCGCCCTCCTGCTGGCTGGCCCGGCACAGGCGCAGTCACCGGCCGCCGTCGCGCCCGACAAGGTCAAACAGCTGTTCGAGCTTCTCGACGATCCGTCGGTGAAGGCCTGGGTGGCCGAGCAACGAAATCCGGCCGCTGGATCAACGGAAGCGCCTGCTGCGGCTGGCGCTCCGCCGGCCGACGCCGTGGCCGCACCGGGCCAGATGAATACAATGGCATCCTCGACGCTCGATCGGATCAAGCATCACATCGAGAAAATCGTGCGAACCGTGCCCACACTGCCAGGCCAGTTCGCGCGCGTCCGGGCCCAGACAATGGACGATATGTCCAGCAAGGGCCCCGTCAGCATATTGGTGCTGATTGCGATCTTTATCGCTGCCGGCCTGGCGCTCACCTGGGCAATATACAAGCTCACCCGTCCATTTCGTCTTTGGATCATCGCGCAACCCAGAGATACGCCCATCGGGCGGGCCAAGAAGATCGGCGGCCGCACGCTTTATTCCAGCATGATGATCGGCTCGTTCGCGCTGGGCAGCGCCGGTGCGTTCATGCTGTTCGACTGGCCAGCGCTCATCCGCGAGATTGTGCTGACATTTCTGATGGCTGCGGTCTTTACGTGGGCTGTGCGCCTATACGTGATGGCCACGCTCGTCCCTTCTTTCATGGAGGTCGAGCACGCCATCGAGGTTCGTGCCCTGCCGATCACCAACGGAGCTGCTGACCATTGGGCTTATTGGCTGCCCCGGATCGTCGGCGTTTTCGCCTTCTTCGCCGCCGCGTTTGTCCTCTTGCCGGGTCTCGGCATAGACCAGGACGGAATGATGGTCCTGTCGGTGGGCGCCGATTTCATCCTGCTGTTGCTCTTCCTGCTGGCCATTTGGCGTCGGCCAAGAACGCAGCGAGACGGCGCGCGCCACAGCGGTGACACGGCAGTGACATGGTTGTTGACGGCTTACTTCGTCGTTCTGTTCCTCGAACGCATTGCCGGCCTCTACACATTCTTCTGGTTTACCTTCACCGCATTCTTCCTGCCTTTGGCAATTGTGCTGACAGAGCGCGGGGTTAATTTCGTCCTGCGGCCCGGTTCGGAAGATGCCGGCCGGCCGACGATCCCGGCGGTGACGATCGCTGTCATCGATCGCGGTATCCGGATGATTTTCATCCTCGCGGCGGCTTACCTTCTCGCACGCGTACTGGGCCTGGACATGCAATCCATGCGCGGCAGCGATACGACCACCATGCTCATATTGCGCGGCTTGATCAACGTCGTGGTCATTGCCCTTGCTGCCGATTTCGGCTGGTCGATCATCAAAGCCTTGATCGAACGAAAGCTGGGCGTCGCGATACCGCAAGCGGTGGTGAGCGAAGAAGACATCCTCACCCTCGATCCGCATCAGGCGCGGCTGCACACGCTGTTGCCGATCATCCAGAACATTCTGCTAGCAGTGATCATCGTGATGGCGGTGCTGATGATGCTCGCTTCGATCGGCATCCAGATCGGCCCGCTGATCGCCGGCGCCGGCGTCGTCGGCGTCGCCGTGGGTTTTGGCGCGCAAACCATCGTCAAGGACGTGATCTCTGGCGTGTTTTATCTGCTCGACGATGCTTTCCGTGTCGGCGAATACATTTCATCGGGCAGCTACAGGGGTACGGTGGAGAGCTTTTCGCTGCGCTCGGTGAAGCTGCGCCACCATCGTGGTCCGCTGTTCACGATACCTTTCGGCGAACTCGGCGCCGTGCAGAACCAGAGCCGTGACTGGGTCACCGACAAATTCAACATCACCGTTGGCTATGACACCGATATCGACTTTGCTCGCAAACTGATCAAGCGAATTGGCCTGGAACTGGCGGAAGATCCGGAGTTCAAACACTGGGTGATCGAACCGATCAAGATGCAGGGGGTGCAGGAGTTCGGCGAGTACGGCATCGTCTTGAGGGTCAAGGTCACGACCAGACCTGGAGGCGCCTTCAGCATGAAAGGCAGGTTCTTTTTGCGCCTCCGCCAGGCCTTCAAGGAGCAGGGCATCGAGCTCCCATTCCCGACCGTCCACGTCCAGGGGCTGCAAGACCCGCATGGGACAGAGAATGCGCGTTTGGAGGTCACACCTGAATTACGAATGGCCGTCGCCCAGTCGCACACCAATCGGCGCAGAAAAAAAGCCGGCACAACGGAGTAGGACGCTGTGATACCCGCCGGTCGCAACACGGCTTTCCGCGCAAAGCCTGGACCCGCGACACCACGCTAGTCGAGCTGCCGATAGCGACGACCTGATCGCCGCCAACCAGCACCAGCGTGGCGTTCTGAGGCCAAGCTTGACGAAAAGAGCAGATATGCTGGCCTTTCCGCGAGGCTCAGAGCGCAATCCAGGCGGTCTTGAGGTCGACAAATTTCTCCAGCGCATGCAGCGACTTGTCACGGCCGAAACCGGACTGTTTGACGCCGCCAAGCGGCACGGTGATATCGGCTCCGCCATAGGTGTTGACGTGGACGACACCGGCGTTGATGGCGCGCACCATGCGATGGGCCGTGGAAAGATTGGCGGTCCACACCGCCGAGGCAAGTCCGTAGACAGTGGAGTTGGCCAGATGCACCGCCTCCTCCTCGGTCTCGAAGCGCATCACGCCGAGCACCGGTCCGAACACCTCCTCGCGCGCCAACTGCATCTCTTGCGTCACGTTCTCGAAGATCGTCGGCGCCATGTAGCTGCCGCCGGTCTCGGTCAGTATCCGTTCGCCACCGGCGACGAGACGGGCGCCTTCGGCTTGCGCCATGGCGACGAAGCCGAGATTCTTGTCCAGCTGTTCGGCGCTCGATACCGCACCGATATCGCTGGCGAGATCGAGCGGGTCGCCGACCTTGAGCCGCGTGGTTGCCGAGACAAGTTCGTCCATGAAAAGATCATAGACCGACGACTGGACGAGCAGACGCGAGCCCGCCACGCAGACCTGGCCTGAATTGCGAAAGATGCCGTTAGCCGAGACGACCGCCGCCTGCTTCAGGTCCGGAGCGTCGGCAAAGACGATGTTGGGCGACTTGCCGCCAAGCTCGAGGAAGACCCGCTTCAAATTGGAACGGGCGGAGTATTCGAGCAGCCGCCGGCCGACCGGCCCCGATCCGGTAAAGGCGATGGCGTCGACATCCATATGGAGGCCAAGCGCTTCGCCGGCGACAGCACCATGACCGGTAACGACGTTGAACACGCCTTCGGGAAGTCCAGCCTCGCTTGCGAGTTCGGCCAGCCGCAGCAAGGTCAGCGAGGCGATCTCCGGCGGCTTGACGACGACGCTGTTGCCGGTGGCCAGTGCGGGCGCAATCTTCCAGGCACCGATCATCAGCGGGAAGTTCCACGGCACGATGACGCCGACGACACCGAGTGGCTCCCTGTGGATCAGCCCGAGCACATTGTCGGCCGTCGGCGCGATCTCGCCATAGACCTTGTCGATCGCCTCGGCGTAGTAGCGGATGGTGCCGGCCGCCGACAGCGGCTCGGCCTTGTAGGCCATGCCGATCTCGGTGCCGTTGTCGCGCACGCCAAGCACGGCCAGCTCATCGACATGTTTTTCGATCAGCTCGGCAAATTTCGTCAGCACCTTCTTGCGAAAGGCAGGGGCGGCGCGCGACCATGAACCCTTCTCGAATGCTTTTCGCGCCGATCGGACCGCGCGATCGATGTCGGCGGCATTGCCGTCAGCGATGCTGGCAAAAGGGCGGCCGTCGATCGGCGAAATCACCGCCAGCGTCGCGCCGCTCGTCGCTGCGGCCTGTACGCCGTCGATAAACAAGCCCCGCTCGCCGATCTCCGTCTTGCGCAGCGCGTCGATGGCATTCTGGCTGATCATTGGTGGCGGACTCCCAGGGAAACATACAACGTGGTTGGCGCGCGGAATTCCCAGCCGCGAAACACCGGCACCTTGCCTGGCACCAAGCTGAGATCGGGGAAGCGCAGGAGCAGCAGCCTTAACGCAAGGCACATCTGCTCGCGCGCGAAAAACCGGCCCGAACAGAAATGATGACCAAAGCCGAAGGCGGCATGATTGCCTTCCCTGCGGTTGATGTCGAAGCGGTCTGGATCGGCAAAGCGGCTCTCGTCGCGGCTTGCCGAGGAGACAAGTGCAGCGACCGCGGCGCCGGCAGGGATGGTTACGCCGCCAAGCTCGACCGCCTGCGTCGTCTGCCGCGTCTGGGTTCCGATCGGCGCCACCCAGCGCAAGCCTTCATCGACAGCCCTGGGCACAAAGGTCTCGGGATCGGCGAGCACCTGCCGCAATTGTTCGGGATGCGCAAGCAGGCCGGCGAGGATCGAACCGGTACCATGTCCGGGCTCCTGCATGCCGCCAAGCAGAATGACCTTGATGCTCGGCATCAAGAAATCGATCGGCCGCGTCGTGCCTTCCGGCATGCCGTCATGCAGCATATGCGACAGCGCCGAGCCGTCGGGGGCGCGCGCAAGTCTATCCAGAGTCGGCCGGATGGCTGCGCCGACCTCGGCGCTGATCGCGTCGGCGATCTCTTGCCGCTTCGGGTCGTTCTCGAAATTGATGGCGCCCTGCGCAAGGCCATAGAACCAGCGGCGCAGCGTCGGCATGTCGATGTCGGCAAGGCCAAGCGAGCGCGCCAGGCTGAGCGTCGACACCGGCTCGAAATAATCCGCCATCAGCTCGGCGGAGCCTTGTTCGGCGATCCGGTCGAGAAAAGGTTCGGCAATCGACCGTACGAGATCGCCGGCATAGGCGGCGACGGTGCGCGGCCGGTATTTCGGATCGACGCCTTGGCGCAGCTGTCTATGCGTTTCGCCGTCGGTGGTCAGGATGGTCGGCTTGCCGAACGAGCGTTCGACCGGAGACGTACCGACGACGGCGGAGAAGATGTCGGGTGACTTTGCGACGGTCTCGACGTCCTTCCAGCGGGTGACGAACCAGAGATTGACCGCCGGCACGAAAGCGACAGGCGCGCTGCGCCGCAGTTTCGCATAGATCGGATACGGATCGGCTTCCAGCGCCTCAACGGTGATGCTCTCGGCAAAGCTCAACGCCGTTACTCCCTTGCGATGGAAAGGGGCGGCGCCGAACGCGCTACCCCCTTGTCCTTTGTCCTAGTCCTTCAGCGGCACGCCGAGATTTTCGAAGGCAACCGGATCCCGGCTCTTCAACGCACCGGAAAGCAGCAGGCCGACCACCGCGGCAATCAGCACCAACCCCGGCAGCAACGCGCCGAGGAAGCCGCTGGCGCCCGACAGGCCACCGAAATTAATGACGATCAGGTAGATGATGACGACGAAAGCGATGAAGGCCAGCCCAGGCAGGATGGTGGTCTTCAGCGCATTCTCCTGCGTCGACGGGTTGGCGCGGAAGTACATCACCACGGCGAGCGAGGCCACCGCCATCATGACGATGACTCCCAGCGTCGCGACATTGGTCAGCCAGGAAAACAGCGCCAGAACCGGATCGAGGCCGAGCACCGCGAACAGTCCGATGACGATCGCTGCCAACACGCTCTGGATGACGGAAGCAACATGCGGGCTCTGGTGCACTGAATGCGTCACGCCGATCGCTTCAGGCAACAGCTTCTCGCGGCCCGAGACGTAGATGTAGCGGGCAACCGCGTTGTGGAACGCCAGCACGCCGGCAAACAGGCTCGACACGAACAGGATGCCCATGGCGTGCGACAGCATGGTTCCGGCGTAGCGGTCGGACAGGCCGAACAGGAAAGTCGTCGGATCCTGAAGCGCCTGCAGTGCGGGCAACAATTTGTCGACGCCGGCGCCGACCGCCATCAGCCAGGCCGTGACCATGTAGAAGACGCCGATCAGCAACACTGAGAAATAGGTGGCGCGCGGAATGGTCACCTTGGGGTCGCGGGCTTCCTCGGCGTAGATCGTCGTCGCCTCGAAACCAATGAAGGCGGCGAAACAGAACAGGATGGCGATGGCGGGCGAGCCGCTGACGATCTGGCTCCAGCTGAACGGCGCCGCCGAGAGACCACTGTCGCCACCGGTCTTGAGGATGGCGAGGTCTAGCACCAGCACAACGATGTATTCGCACAGCACCAGCACCGTCAGGATCTTGGCCGACAGGTCGACCTGGCGGTAGCCCAACACCGCGACGATGGCGACGGCGATGAAGCTCCACACCCACCAGGGTAGGTCGATGCCCCAGCCGGCGAACAGGCCGGCGGTCGCGGCCCCCAGCAGGCCCATGACCCCGATCTGCATGGCGTTGTAGGACAGGATCGCGATGATTGCGGTTGCGCCGCCGGCAAAACCGCCGAGCCCGCGCGCGGCATAGGCATAGAAGGCGCCGGCATTGCCGACATGGCGCGACATGGCGACGTAGCCGACCGCAAACAGCAGCAGCAACACGGTCACGATAAGATAGGTTCCGGCAAAGCCCGCCCCATTGCCCATAAGCATGCCGAGCGGCGTGCCGCCGGCAACCGCGGTGAGCGGCGCCGCCGCCGAAATCACCATGAAGGTGATAGCGCCGACGCCAAGACTGTTCTTGCGCAGCCTGTTGGCGGGCGCCTGTTCCGAAACTGCTGACATTTGTCCCTCCAGTTTTACGAACCCTGGGTTCGCGGCCGCTCGGCCTGTTCCCTGAATGCCATCGGTTCATTATTTGAACCCGTATTTTGAATATAGACTTGCAAAGAATGCCGATGCCTGTCAAGTTAATTCACACATTAAGTTTCTATCCGAGCGGGAGGCTGGATGGGTACGGTCGGCAAGGCGATTTCACTTCTGGAACTGTTCACGGTAGACGAGCCCGAGTTCGGCCTTTCCGATCTCGCGCGGCGGTGTGCGTTCGACAAGGCGACGACGCGGCGGCTGCTGGTGGCGCTTGGCGGCCATGGTTTCGTCGAGCAGGATGCCGGCACGCGGCACTATCGCCTCGGCGCCGGCCTGTCGCGGCTGGCGCGTATCCGCGAAGCCTGCTTCCCGTTCCTGCAAACGGCAATTCCCGTGGCGCAGAATCTGGCGGGTTCGACAACCGAGACGGTGCATCTGTCGGAATTCGGCGTCGACAGACTGATCACCGTCCATGTCGAGCATTCAAGCTGGGCAAACAGGGTGAACATCGATATCGGCCAGCTTCTGCCGCTGCATTCCACCGCCTCCGGCATCGCCTATCTGGCCTTCGCCGACAACGCGACCGTGAAAGCATGCCTGACAGGTTCGCTTGAGGCCTTCACCGATCATACCCTCGTCGAGCCGGCCGCCATTTCAAAGTCGATCGGCGAGGCGCGCGACCGCGGCTATTCGATCTGCGACCAGGGCCATGAGGACGGCGTGATCGGCGTCGCGGCTGCAATCCGCGCCGCCGATGGTCTTGCGCTGGGGACAATTGCGGTGGCAGCCCCGAAGGCCAGGACGACACCGGCTACGATCATGGAACGAGGGCTTGCGGTTGTGACCGCGGCACGGGAGATTTCGATGCGCCTCAATGGCGAAAACCTGCAAACCCTGAGGAGGCAGGCCTGATGTCTGTAAGTATGGCAACGCCCCGCATCCTGGTCATCGGCACGGGCGACACCAAGACCGACGAACTGCTGTTCATGAAAGCGTGCATCGAGGCATCGGGTGGCCGCGCCGTGATGATGGATGTCAGCGTGCTGGGCGACCCCGCCTATAGTCCCGATCACGACAAGCATGCCGTTGCGCGGGCCGCTGGCGTGACGATGGCCGAAATCGTCTCGAGCGGCGATGAAAACACCGCCATGACATTGATGGCCGTCGGCGCCGTTCAGCTGGTGCGCCAGCTTCATGAGCGCGGCGAGATCGACGCCTTCATCGCCATCGGTGGTTCGATGGGAACCGATTTGGCGCTCGATGTCGCGCTGTGCCTGCCGCTCGGCGTGCCGAAATTCGTCGTCTCGACCATCGCCTACTCGCACCTCATTCCGCCCGAGCGTGTCGCGCCCGACCTGATGATGATCCTGTGGGCAGGCGGGCTCTACGGCCTCAACACCATCTGCAAGCTGGTCCTTTCCCAGGCCTGCGGCGCGGTCGTCGGTGCGGCGAAGATCGTGCTTGCATCCCGTGCTTCCGCCACGGCGGTCGGGCCGACCATCGGCATGACTTCGCTGGGCAGCAGTTGCCTGCGCTATATGAAGACGCTGAAGCCGGCGCTGGAGCGGCGCGGCTATGACGTCGCAGTCTTTCACACCACCGGGATGGGCGGCCGGGCCTTCGAATCTATCGCCAGCCAGGACCATTTCTGCGCGGTGTTCGACTTCAGCCTGCAGGAGATCACCAATCATCTTGCCGGTTCGGTCGTCAGCTCCGGCGCCGACCGGCTCGAGAATGCCGGCGCCCGCGGCATTCCGCAGATCGCAGCCCCTGGCGCCGTAGACATGGTCGATTTGCCGACCTGGCAGGCGCTGCCGACAAAGTTCGCGCAGCGGCCATTCCATGCTCATAACAGGTTGATCGGCTCGATCACCGTCGATGCCGCCGACCGCCGTGAAGTCGCCAGGACCATCGCCGCCAAGCTCGGTGCGTCGAAGGGGCGCTCCGCTTTCATCCTGCCCTCCGGCGGCATCCAGGAATGGGATGCGCAGGGCGAGCCGCTGTACGAACCCGAAGCCCTCGCGGCGTTCACCGATGAGATGCGCAAGGCCATTCCCGCCGGCGTCGAGTTCCACGAGATCGACGCCCACATCAACAGCGACGAGTTCGTCGGCAAGGCGCTCGAAATCTTCGACCGCTGGGTCGAGGAAGGCATCATCCCGCGCGGCATGCCGGCCAAGGGAGTGGCTGCGTGAGCGCTGTTCCTGCCCAGGCGCTCGTCCTCGATTTCGGCGGCGTCGTCACCCGGACCCTTTTCGAGACCCATGCCTTGACCGAACAGGCGCTCGGCCTCGCGCCGGGAACGCTGCAATGGCACGGGCCGTTCGACCCGGATTCAGATCCGCTGTGGCGCTCCATGCAGGCCAACGACATCAGCGAGCGCGATTATTGGCGCACCCGCACCAGCGAAGTCGGCCGGCTCGTCGGCGAGGACTGGGAGGCAATGGAGACATTCGTCCAGCGCGCACGCGGAGCCGAGCCGGAAAAGATCGTGCGGCCCGAAGCCGTCCGCGCCATCCGGACCGTGCATGCGGCGGGATTTCGCCTGGCGATCCTGTCCAACGAGCTAGATCTGTTCTATGGCGCCGGCTTCCGTCAGCGGCTGCCGCTGCTCGAGCTGTTCGACACCATCGTCGACGCCACCGATACCCGCATCCTCAAGCCCGATCCGCGCGCCTATGCCTTGGTGACCGAGGCGCTTGGCCTGCCTGCCCGCGCCTGTGTGTTCGTTGACGACCAGCAGCGCAATGTCGATGGCGGCCGTGCCGCCGGCATGCGCACCGTTCATTTCGACGTCGCGCGGCCGGCACTTTCCTATGCCGAGGCCCTCGGCCATTTCGACCTCATCTCCTGAGACATTTGCGGAGCCTTGCGATGCGCGACATCAATTTCCTCACCGAGAAAAACGCCAAGCCGATCTGGCATCCGATGGCACACCCGGCCGAGATGCGGGCCAACCCGCCAAAGGTGATCATGAAAGGCGAAGGCGTGATGGTCACCGACATCGACGGCAACACCGTGCTCGATGCGGTTGGCGGACTGTGGAACGTCAATCTCGGCTACTCCTGCGACCCGATCAAGAAGGCCATCGCCGACCAGCTCAGCGCCCTGCCCTACTATTCCGGGTTTCGCGGCACGTCGACCGGCCCGTCGATCGAGCTCGCTTACGAACTCAGCGAATGGTTCGAACCGGAAGGCATGGTGCGGACCTTCTTCACCTCGGGCGGCTCGGATTCGGTCGAAACCGCACTGCGGCTCGCCCGCCAATACTGGAAGATCCGCGGCCAGGGCGACCGGACAAAATTCCTCGCGCTGAAGAAGGGCTATCACGGCACCCATTTCGGTGGCGCGTCAGTCAACGGCAACGCCAATTTCCGCCGCAACTATGAGCCGCTTATGCCCGGCGTCTTCCACATTCCCGCACCCTGGACCTTCCGCAATCCGTTCGATGAGACCGATCCGGCGCGGCTGGCCAAACTGTGCGCCAAAGCGCTGGAGGATGAGATCGCCTTCCAGGGCGGCGACACTATTGCCGCCTTCATCATGGAGCCGGTTCTCGGCGCCGGCGGCGTCATCGTTCCGCATGACAGCTTCATGCCGCTGGTGCGCGAGATATGCGACCGCCACGAAATCCTGCTGATCGCCGACGAGGTGGTCACGGGCTTCGGTCGCACCGGCGCCTGGTCGGGTTCGCGGCTATCCGGCGTGAAGCCGGATTTCATGACCATCGCCAAGGCGATCACCTCGGGCTATTTCCCGCTCGGCGCCACCTTGATCGGCGCCAAGGTCGCCGACGTCTTCGAGGCCGACAAGACCAGCTTCGGGGCGATCGGTCATGGCTATACCTATTCCGGCCATCCTGTCGGCTGCGCGGCAGGGCTGGCTGCACTTGTCGAGACCAAACGGCTTCGCCTGGACGAGAACGCAGCCGCGCGCGGCATCGAGCTGGCGGCGATGCTGGAGGGGCTAAAAGCCAAGCACGCGATCGTCGGCGACATCAGGTACAAGGGCCTGATGGCTGCGCTAGAGCTGGTCTCCGATCGCACGACGAAAAAGCCGGTGGACAAGAAGACCATGGCCGTGGTTTCGGAAGCCACTTATGACGCCGGCGTCATGCTGCGCGTGTCCGGCAACAACATCATCCTGTCGCCGCCGCTGATCATCGGCGCCGCCGACGTGGCAAAGATCGGCGAGGCCATCGATGCAGGTCTGTCGAGGGCCTGATAGACCCGCTGACGCAATGGAGTTTGGTACGCAATGACCCAATCTGAGAAGAACCCGAGCGAGGAAGCGCTCGTCAAGCGGCGTGCCCGCCTGCTCGGCGCGAAATCGCAATTGTTCTACGACGAGCCCGTGCACCTGGTGCGCGGCGAAGGCGTCTGGCTCTACGATGCCGACGGCCGCAAGTATCTCGATGCCTACAACAACGTCGCCCATGTCGGCCATTGCCACCCGCATGTGGTCGAGGCCTTGTGCCGTCAGGCAAGCCTGCTCAACACCCACACACGCTATCTGCACACCGCAATTCTCGACTATGTCGAGCGGCTGACGGCGACCTTCGATGCAAGCCTCGCCACCGCAATCCTGACCTGTACCGGCAGCGAGGCCAACGACATAGCGCTGCGCATGGCGCAGGCCGCCTCCGGCAATATGGGCATCATCGCCACCGACGCCACCTATCATGGCAACACGGCGGCGGTTTCGCAGCTCAGCACGCGCATGCCTCCGATCCGCGGCCGCGCCCCCCATGTCAGGCTGGCGCCGGCCCCCGACAGCTATCGCCATCCCGATGCGATGGCCAATGGCAAGGCCTTCGGCGACGCCGTGCGTCAAGCGATCGCTTCGCTGGCACAGGACGGCATTGGCCTGTCTGGCATCATCTTGTGTCCGCAACTCGCCAATGAAGGTTTCCCGGCTCTGCCCACCGGATTTTTCGACGACGCCTTGGGGGCCGTGCGCGAAGCCGGTGGTCTGGTCATCGCCGACGAAGTGCAGCCCGGCTTCGGCCGCACCGGCAGCCATTTCTGGGGCCATCAGCGCGCCGGCTTCGTCCCCGACATCGTCACCATGGGCAAGCCGATGGGCAATGGCCATCCGATCGCGGCCGTGGTCACCACCAAGGAGATACTGGCGACCTTCCGCGACGCTTTCCGCTACTTCAACACCTTTGGCGGCAACCCGGTCTCCTGCGCAGTCGCCAATGCCGTCCTCGACGTCATCGAACAGGAAAACCTTGTCGCCAACGCGCAAGACGTCGGCGCCTATGCGCTTGGCCTGCTGCGCCCGCTGGCCGATCGGCATGAGTGCATAGGCGAGGTCAGGGGGGCCGGACTGTTCTTCGGCGCCGAGCTGGTCCACGACCGCGACACGCGCGAACCGGCGCCCGACATTGCCGAGCAGGTCGCCAATCGCATGCGCCATCGCGGCGTGCTGATGGGCAAGACCGGCATCCACGGCAATGTGCTCAAGATCCGCCCGCCCATGCCGTTCTCGCGCGACAATGCCGAGTTCCTGATCGGCCTGCTGGACGAGGTGCTGGGCGAAGTCGGCGGAGTGCCGGCGTGAATTCTGTTTCCACCCAATCCGAGCCCGAAACGGCCGCCGATGTCACGGAGCTTGCCAGGCGTGCGCTCGAACATTGGGGCGTCCGCAATTTTGAGCCGGAACTTCTGAAGCACCGCGAGAACGCCGTCTTCCGCGTGCGGCTGCCGGATGGCCAGCCGGCAGCCATGCGCATCCACCGGCTCGGCTACCACACGGACGCCGCGCTGCGTTCGGAACTGCAATGGATGGGCTTCCTGCAATCCGCCGGCGTAGCCACGCCGTCTTGCGTCGCAACACAGGCCGGCGATCCGTTCGTGCTTGTCAGCACGGCCACCTCGGAGCAGCCCCGGCAGGCCGATTGCCTGAGCTGGCTGGAGGGCCGCGCCGTGGGCGCACGCGGCGTGCCACTGGTCTACACGCCCGACCAGTCGGTCCAGATCTTCACGGCGATCGGGCGGACCATTGCCCATATGCACAATGTCACTGCCTCCTGGACGCCGCCCGCGGGCTTCGCGCGCCATGCCTGGGATTTTGGCGGCTTCTTCGGTGCGAACCCGGTCTGGGGCCGGTTCGAGACCTCGCCCTTTCTCGATGGTCCTCGCCGCGCGCTGGTCCTGCAGGCGCGCGAGAAGGCGGTGAAGGCGCTGTCGCAACATGAGCGCAGCGCGCGCAATTTCGGCATCATCCACGCCGATCTGGTGCGCGAAAATGTGCTCATCCATGATGGTGCGGTGCGCATCATCGACTTCGACGATTGCGGCCATGGCTGGCACATGTACGACCTTGCCGTCGCGCTCTACCAGAACCGCGAGGAGGCGATCTACCCGCTGATCGAAACCGCTTTGCTTGACGGCTACCAGCAAGAGCGTGCGCTGACCCCGCAGGACATCGCCGCATTGCCTCTATTCGCCGCCTTGCGTGCCTTCGCGTTCCTTGGCTGGGTGCAAAGCCGCGTCGAAGGCGACATCACCAGGGATGTCGGCTTGCGCATGTCGACCATCGCAGCCGATGTGGTGATTGACTACCTGCGCGGTGAACAGCCCAACTGACGAGCCGATGAGAGCCGTCAGCTCTTGGCGAAATGGATACTGACCGTTCCCGAGCTGCCGAAGTCGGCGACGATGGTATCGCCGGGCCGCGCCTCGACCGGGCGCACGAACGATCCGGACAGCACCACCTCGCCGGCCGCGATGGACATGCCGTAGCGGGCGAGCCTGTCCGCCAGCCAGGCAATGCCCATCGCGGGATGGTTGAGCACGCCGGCGCCAAGCCCAGTCTCCTCGACCTCCGCATTGCGCGAGACGATGGCGCCGATCCAGCGCATATCGGCTTCATCGGGTCGTTGCGGCTGGCCGCCGATGACAATGCCGGCATTGGCGGCGTTGTCGGAAATCGTATCGAAGAAAGTGCGCGCCTTCTTTGTCTCGGCATTGACGCGTTCGATGCGCGTGTCGAGGATTTCGAGCGCCGGCGTGATATAATCGGTGGCGTTGAGCACGTCGAAGATGGTCACGCCTGGGCCCCTCAGCGGCGCCTTCATGACGAAGGCTATCTCGGCCTCGACGCGCGGCTGGATGAAGCGGCCGACGGGTATCGTCGCGCCGTCGTTGAAGAACATGTCGTCGAACAGCACGCCCGAATCCGGCGTGTCGATGGCGAGCGCATATTGCATCGCCTTCGATGTCAGGCCGATCTTCCAGCCCTTCGGGGTCAGCCCGGCATCGGTCTTGCGTTTCACCAGCGCTGCCTGGACGCGATAGGCATCCTCCATCGTCGCGTCGGGAAAATCGAGGCTGAGCAGACGGATCTGGCGGCGCGAACGCTCGGCTTCGAACAGCCTTGCCGCGGCATCTTCAACTTGCTCGGGGGTCACGATGCTGCCTCGTCGACGACGCCGTTGCGGAGCACGCCGATGCCGTCGGCTTCGACTTCGATCACGTCGCCCGGCTTCAGCCAGATCGGCGGGTCGAAGCGGGCGCCGGCGCCGGTCGGCGTACCGGTGACGATGATATCGCCTGGCACCAGCGTGGTGAAGGTGGCGACATAGGCGATGATCTTGCGGAACGAGAAGATCATCCGGCTGGTGCGGTCCTGCTGGCGCAATTCGCCATTGACGCGGGTGGTCAGCGCGATGTCGGCAATCTGCGCCTCGTCGGTGAACGGCACCAGCCACGGACCGAGCGAGCCGGTGCGGTCGAAATTCTTGCCCTGCGTGACGTTGAACTTGGCGTGCCGTACCCAATCGCGAATGGTGCCTTCGTTGCACAGGGATAGTGCCGCGATATGGTCAAGCGCATCCCTCTCGGCGATGCGTCGTCCACCCTTGCCGATGACGATGACGATCTCGCCCTCATAGTCCAGCTGCGGCGATTCCGGCGGCCGCACCAGCGGCGCATCGTGGCCGACGAAGGAGCGGGGGAAGCGGATGAACAGCGACGGGTTGGAAGGCGCGGCCTGGCCGTCCTTGTACTCTTCGTTGCGGTCCGGGTAGTTGACGCCGACGCAGATGATCTTTTCTGGCGACGGCACAGGGATTTCATAAGCGATGGCGCCGACTGGAAAATCGACGGCGTAGGCTTCGGCCTCTTCCGCCAGCCGCCGTAGCACGCCGGCCTCGATCACTTCGCGCAGCGTCGGCCACTGGCTGTGCCGCGCCGACAGGTCGACGACGCCCTTATCTGTGACCACGCCATAGCGCGTCTTGCCGCCGACGGTGAAGGTGGCGAGCCGCCCATGTGCAGTCATCCCGGTCTCCGTCAGGTTCGCGTCTGTGGTCACGGTGCGATGATCGGCGACGCCGCCAAATCCGGTTGGCGTGCGGCCGCGCCGGCAAAGGTGCTGCCCTCCTCGAACCAGCTTTTCGGCGCCGGCGCGCCCCATAGCGTCTGGCGCTGCGGGTCCTTGAGGTCCCATTTGATCGGCTCCAGATCCGGATCGACCGTCTGGTAGTCCGAGCAATAGATCTCGATGCGGTGATTGTCCGGGTCGCGGACATAAAGGAAGAAGGCGTTGGAAATGCCATGCCGGCCTGGGCCGCGCTCGATGTTTGCGAGGTAACCGGTCGTCGCCATCAGATCGAGCAGGTCGATGATGTTGAGCGGTGTCGGCACCCAGAAGGCGACGTGATGCAGGCGCGGACCCACACCGTTGGTGAAGGCGATGTCGTGGACACCGCCCTTGCGGTGCGTCCAGGCCGCCCACAGCTTTCCGCTACTGGCATCCTCGGTGTATTCGGTGACGCGGAAGCCAAGCTCGTTGTAGAAGGCGACGGACTCGTCGACATTGGGCGAGAAGCAGTTGAAGTGGTCGATGCGCAGCGGCTTCACGCCCTTGTAGAGCGCATATTTCTGATGAATCGGCGGCAGCCTTTCCATTTGGGCAAAGAACTCGAGCGGAATGCCGTGCGGGTCGCGGGTGCGGAAGGTGCGCGACTGGTACGGTCGCTCGACCCACTCGACCGGCAGGCCTTTTGCCTTGAAGAAATGCTCGGCCTTGTCGAGATCCTCATCCGAGAAAACCTTGAAGCCGAGATCGCGTGCTTCGGCGCTGCCGGCCCTCTTCAGCACGATGCAGTGGTGTCCGCGCTCTTCCAGGGCCCTTAGATAGATGGCGTCCGATGTCTCGTCGGTAACCTGCAGGCCGAGCGTGTCGACATAGAAGGCGCGGGATTTCGCAAGGTCGGTGGCCGCCAGTTCGACATGGCTGAGGCGCACGATGTTGAAGGCGGGATAGAGGTTTGGTTTGGGCAGTGGCATGCGATGTCCTCCGGTCAGCCGCCGAGTTTCTGGATCGTGTGCGCTGAAGTGGCGAAGGCGATGTTCTTCGTCTCCATGTAGAAATCGAAGGAATGGTCGCCGCCGTCGCGGCCGATGCCGGAATTCTTGACGCCGCCGAACGGCGTCGGCAAATGCCGCACATTCTCCGAATTGACCCAGATCATGCCGGCGTCCAGCGCATCGGTGAAGCGGAAGGCGCGGGTAACATCCGACGTCCAGAGATAGCCGGTCAGGCCGTATTGGGTGTCGTTGGCCAGCGCCAGCGCTTCGGCCTCGTCCTTGAAGGAAATGGCGGTCAGCACCGGCCCGAAAATCTCTTCCTGGGCAATGCGCATCCTGTTGGTGGCGCCGGTAAACAGCGTCGGGCTGACATAGCAGCCACCTCCCGGACCGGCGAACTTGCCGCCGCCGGCGGCTACCACCGCGCCTTCCGATTTGCCGATCTCGATATAGGAAAGCACCTTTTCCTCGTGCACCGGATGGATCAGCGGACCAACCACCGTTTTGGGATCGAGCGGATGGCCAACCTTGATGCGCTTTGCCTTCTCCGCAACCAGATCCGTGAATGTGTCGTAGACCGAGGCTTCGACCAGAAGCCGCGACGATGAGGTGCAGCGTTCGCCGTTGAGCGAGTAGATCATGAACACGGCCGCATCCGCCGCACGTTCGAGATCGGCGTCGGCGAAGACGATCACCGGGTTCTTCCCGCCCAGTTCGAAATGCACGCGCTTCAGCGTATCGGCGCCTTGTTTCATGATCATCGAGCCGGTGCGGCTCTCACCGACAAAACCGATCGCCTTGATGTCAGGGTGCTCGGTCAGCGCCTTGCCGGCGTGCTCGCCGAGGCCGTTGACCAGGTTCCACACGCCTTTCGGCAGGCCGGCCTCCTCCGCGATCTCGACCAGCAGGCGAGCGGTCAGCGGCGAAAATTCGGCCGGCTTGTGGACGACGGTGCAGCCTGCCGCCAGCGCCGGCGCGATCTTCCATGTCGACAGCATGAACGGCGTGTTCCACGGCGTGATGATGCCGACCGGGCCGATCGGCACGCGCGTGGTGATGTTGACCTGGCCTGTCGTGCGCAGCGTCTCGCCGTCGCGCGCTTCCGGCGCGCGGTCGGCGAAGAAGCGGAAATTCTCGGCGCCGCGCAGCGCGGCCTTGGCCATGAATTTCAGCGCCTGGCCGGTGTCCATGCACTCGACGAAGGCGATCTCCTCGGCGCGCGCTTCGATCGCATCGGCTATCTTGTGCAGCAGCTTCTTGCGCCCGTCGCCCGGCATGGCGGCCCAGGCCGGGAACGCCGCCTTTGCCGCCTTGGCGGCGCGGTCGATATCGGCGGCGCTGCCACGCGCGACCTTGGCCAGCGGCTTGAGATCGACCGGCGACATGGCCTCGAAGGTCGAGCCATCCACCGCCGGCACCGCTTCGCCGCCGATCTGGTTCAGCACGCCGTCGCGCTTGAAACGGGCCAGATAGGCCTCGGCCTTTTTCAGATTGCCTTCGAGGTCGGACATATCAGCTTCCGTCACTTGCCGCGCAGTCGCGGGTGGATTGCATTTTTCTTCCAGCTCAGGACCGGATCGATTTCCCTGATCTCCAGGGAAAGAGCGAAATGCGGGGTCTCGAACAGGGGGGCGAGGTATTCGCTCACGGCGGAGAAGACCGCCTCCCCGGTTCGTCTCTTGTCCTCGGCACTGCGGCCGGTTCCAATGCGAAACGACATGTCGAGAAAGGCGTTTTCCGGTAAGCTGTCGGCGATCGCATAGGCCTCCGCGCGGAAGGCCCGCACCCGCACCGCGCCGGTTTCAAACAGCCCGGTGCCGAGCACGGTGCGCAACACCAGCGCGCACAATTCGCTCATGTCGACCTTGGCATCGAGGTTGGCCGAATACTCGATGGAAAAGTGAGGCACCGCGTCTCGCTCCCCGTATCGTTCCACTGCTGTAGTTAACGCGTTAATTACATGCAGCATCACTGAAGTCAAGCCTTGCATCCAAGTTGAGGCGACGATACGGGATGGAAAGGTCAGGTTTTGGCGTGCGGTCCCGCCGACCGCCCGCATCATTGGGGACGCTGCTTCTTGCTGCCTGAAAACACCCGTCGTTCTCTGCCGATGGCGCTGCTCCATGCCCGCGAAGTGGTGATGGCGCGGTTTCGTCCAATGCTGGCGGCGCATGATGTGACCGAACAGCAATGGCGCGTGCTGCGCGTTCTGAGCGAGGCCGGCCCTGTCGAGGCGACGGAACTTGCCGATCGCGCTTCGGTGCTGCCGCCCAGCCTGACACGCATCATCAAGACGCTCGAGGGCCGAAAATTCATCACCCGCAACAAGGCGGAAGGCGATGGCCGCCGTGTCGTGCTGACGATCGCCCCGGCGGGTTCCGCCCTGATCGATGCCTTGTCGCCGGAACGCCTCGTCATCTACCGCGACATCGAACAGCGCTTCGGACATGAGAGGCTCGAGCAATTGCTCGATCTGCTGGAGAGCCTGATCGCCGGCGAGAGCTGATTGCTGCGGCTCAGCCGCCAAAGCTGCCAAGCCGCGTCGGCTGCGTGTAATTGCGGTCGACATAGAGCAAGGCCGAGCCGCCGCTGCCGTGCCTGACGTCGATAACGCGGCCGATCATGACATTATGCGTGCCGACGATGTGCACATCCTCGATCTCGCAATCGAAATTGACGATCGCATCGGACAGCGCTGGCGTCCCCGAGGTCAGCGTTTGCCAGCGCGCCGCCGAATAGCGTGCCTCCATGTCCCTGGTCGCGCCGGCGAACTTGCCGGCCAGGTGCATATGGTCATGCGTCAGCACGTTGACGCAGAAGCGCCGGTTGGCGAGAAACATGGCCGCCTGCGTCGAGCGGCCGTTCATGCACACCAGCAGTGTCGGAGGTTCGTCCGACACACTGCACATGGCGGTGGCGGTGAAGCCGCCGCGCCCGGCCGGGCCATCTGTCGTGACGATGTTGACCGGCGCGCAGACCCTTGCCATGGCGTCGCGGAAATCGGCCTTCGAAATCTGCGTGGCCATCTGACATCACCCCGCCGATGAAGCGAGCGGATTGAGCCAGGTATCTCCCGTCCAGCCATTCTCGTCATAGTCGGCCATGCAGGTATCGACCAGTTCTTCCATGGCCTTCAGCCGGCCGCCGCGTTCGGCGCCCTTCAGCACCTGCAGCCGCACCTCTTCCGGCGCACCGGCATAGTTGAGTTCGTAGAGCGCGTGGCGGCCGCCGAACTCGGTGCCGGTCGCGTCCCACAACAGTTTCATGATCTTGATGCGCTCGACATGGCCCATGTCGTTGGAACCGCGCACATACTGCGCGAGGTATTTGTCGATCTCGGGATTGTTGAAGTCGCGCACCGATGACGGCAGGTAGATCAAGCCGGAGGCGATCACCCGGCGCACCGTGTCGATGACGCGCGGATAGGCTTCCGACATGAAAGTCCGGTAGGCAAGGGCTGCTTCCAGGTTGGGCAGGACAGCGCCATTCGCCCAGGGGATCGGATTGTAGGCCATGGCGTTGGAAAAGCTCCAGAACATGTGCCTGAGCGCGATGACCTCGCCCAGCGCCGCCTGGTTGCCGCGGAAGGCATCGCCGCCGGTGGCGCGCAGCGCCTTTGCCAGCAGGCCGGCGAGGAAGTCGAGCTTGACGGCAAAGCGTGTGCAGCCCTGGAAGCAATAGCCATGCATGAAGCCCGAAGCCGGATGGAAGGACAGGATTTTCTGCGCCTCGCGCAGCACCAGCACGTCCTCCCAGGGGATGAAGACATTGTCGAGCACCAGGATGGCATCGTTCTCGTCGAAGCGCGACGACAACGGATAGTCGAACGGAGCCGCCGCCGTGTTGGCCGTCTGCTCATAGGAGACGCGGCAGAACATCTTTACCCCCGGCGCATTCATCGGCACGATGAACATGACCGACAGCGACGGATCTTCGGTGACCGTCGCCGAACTCTGCGCCAGGAAATTGTAGTGGGTCAGCGCCGAGGACGTCGCCACCACCTTGGCGCCGGAGACATAGATGCCGGCGTCGGTCTCCTTGGTGATGTGGACGAAGACATCCTTCACCTGTTCGGCCGGCTTGTGGCGGTCGATCGGCGGGTTGACGATGGCGTGGTTCATGAACAGCACGGCTTCCTGCGCACGCTTGTGCCAGGCGAGCGCATTGTCCTTGAACGGGCCGTACCAGTCGGCATTGGCGCCGAGCGTGTTCATCAGTGCCGCCTTGTAATCGGGCGTGCGGCCCATCCAGCCATAGGACATGCGTGACCACTCGGCGATCGCGGTCTGCTGGGCCGCGAGTTCGCCGGAGGATTTGGCGACGCGGAAATATTTGTGGGTGTAGCCGCCCGAACCGGTATCGGTAGGCGAGGTCAGCGTGCCCTGCCGCTTGGGATCGTGCAGCGCATCATAGAGGCGCGCCAGCGACCGCGCCGAATTGCGCATCGCCGGATGGGTGGTGACATCGGCGATGCGCTCGCCGTTGATGTAGACCTCGCGGCCGTCGCGCAAGCTCTCCAGATACTCGGCCCCGGTGAACGGGCGCCCATTGTCGGCACGAAAGTCTTCCGATCGCATGATGTTCCTCCACTTATGGCATCAACTCTAGCGCTCCTGGCAAGGATCGGTTAGGACGTAACGGCAAAACCGATTGGACTTTTTCCGGCGCCATGAGCCTCAATTCCATTCCTGATTTCTTTGTCTATGGCGAGCCGGTGCGGCCGCTTGATGTCGGCTTCCTGCATGTCGAGACGGTGCTTGCGCGCAGCAACATTCATCTCGGCCAGGTTGCCGCGCACAAGCATCCGCAAATGGGCCAGATCACCTACTGGACCAGCGGCTCCGGCACCTACCGCATCGAAGACCAATCCTGGGACTTTTCGGCACCGGCCGTCAGCTTCGTGCCGAGCACCATCGTGCATGGCTTCTCGATCGGGCCCGGCACCGACGCCATCGTCGTTTCGGTCGCCGATGATGCGCTTGCGGCAATAGCCGCTCACAGCCTGCTGCCATTGGACCGGCCGGTCTTTGCCGATAGCCTTCCTCAGCACGTCGCGTGGAAAAGGCTGGCGGCGGTGCTGGAGATGATCGCCGCCGAATATGCCGAGGCGCAGGCCGGCAGTGACAAGACCCTGCCGGCGCTGATCGCCGTCGCGCTCTCGCACATCGCGCGCCTTGGTCCCGAGGTAATGGATGCCACCGGTTCTTCCGATGCTGCATTGGCGCGCGGCTTGCGCCGTCTGGTCGATGCGCATTTCCGCGACAACTGGCCCGTCGACCGCTACGTCGGGGCGCTGGCCACGACACCGCATCTTCTCGACAAGGCCGCCCATACGGTGCTTGGCAGCGGCGTCAAGCGGCTCATGGGCGAGCGACGGTTGCTGGAGGCCAAGCGGTTGCTGCTGTTCACCGTGCGCACCGTCGAGGACATCGCCTACGAAATCGGCTTCGAAGATCCGGCCTATTTCTCACGCTTCTTCCGGGAGCGGGTTGGCCAGGCGCCCGCCGCCTGGCGCCGCGCGCAGCTGGGGCAGAGTTGAAGCTTCCGCGCCGGCCAGGATCAGGCGTTTGGGCCGACACGCCGGCCAGGCACGGCGCCGCCGAGTTGATCCACCTGTTGATAGGTGTTGCCGCGCAGCATCACCCCGCACGGCGCGGCGCATCGAGATTGATGTCGCCGCGAAACTTGCTGGTGTTTTTTGTCGCTTCCAAACGGTTCGTTATTTGAACCACCAATTTACGTGCTATGAGCGGACTGCAAGGTGGATTGGCTTCCGTCCCATGCGAAGTATCTTGAGGATGCACGATGAGCACAGTCGGCAAAGCGATATCGCTGTTGGAGCAGTTCACGCTCGGCGAACCGGAGATCGGCCTGTCCGAGCTCGCCCGCAAAACCGGCCTCGACAAGGCAACGGCGCGGCGCCTGCTGATGGCGCTGGCCGACCACCGCCTGATCGAACAAGAGCCGGCAAGCCGCCGCTACCGGCTCGGCGCCGGCCTGTCGCGGCTGGCCCGCTTTCGCGACGCGCATTTTCCCTTCGTGCGCGTGGCAGCACCTGTGGTTCGCGAGCTGGCGCTGGAAACCGGCGAGACGGTGCATCTGTCGGAATTCAGCGCCGGCGCACTGCTGACGGTCCATGTCGAGCTCTCGGCAAAGGCCAACCGGGTCAATGTCGATGTCGGCCAGGTGCTGCCCTTGCACGGCACCGCCTCCGGCATCGCCTTTCTCGCCGCTTCGCCTCGGGAAGCGGCCGAGGCCTATGTCGACAAGCCGTTGCCGACCTTCACGCCACACACGGTGACGCAGCCCGAAAGGCTGATGAAGGCGATCCGGCTTGCCGCCAAGCGCGGCTATTCCTCGAGCTCCCAAGGCTATGAAGAAGGCGTGCACAGCATAGCCGCGGCAATCCTCGGCTCCGATGGGCGTCCTCTCGGTGCGCTCGCGGTGGCCTCGCCTGTGTCACGCGCCGATGACAGCATGGCAGCCAGCCAGGGCGAAGCGGTGATCCAGGCGGCGCGGCTGATTTCAGCGCGCCTGGCCGGCGAAGCCTGACATCTCTACCGTCGCAGGGGAGATGATTAGCGGGTTAAGTTCCCAGCGGCGCACCGGCCTTGCCGCGAGACCGGAACGCTTCGTCTGGGACAGGCGGCTGGAGCGCAGCAAGGAAGAATTGTTGTCGCCCGCCCGCGCGTCGCCCACGATCTCGGAAATCGCCTTTGCCTGCGGGTTCAATTCGAGTGCGCATTTTTCGCGCGCGTTCGAGAGCCGGTACGATGTGGCCCGCGGGAGTTGCGCCAGAGGCTGAGGGCGGTGGTGCATTAAGGGGTGGGCCGTTTGCCGGATCTTGGAGAGCGCCGTAGCTCGCCGAAAGCCGGCATCCGGCAGCAAGTTCTACATATTGGCAGCGGTTGGCCGCACGATCACTTCGTTGACGTCGACGCCATCGGGTTGATCAAGCGCAAAACGGATCGCCCGTGCAATGGCGTCCGGTGTGAGCGACTTCTGCCGCCATTCTTTCAGAGCCGTGGCGACCTGAGGATCGCTGATATCGTCGCCCAGTTCGGTTGCGGTCACTCCGGGGGAGATGATCGTGGCGCGGATGTCGTCATGCTCCTGCCGCAGCCCCTCCGTGATTGCCCAGACGGCATATTTCGTGCCGCAATAGACCGCCGCGGTGGGCAGCACCATATGCGCGCCGACCGAGGCGACATTGACGATATGCCCATTCTTCTGGGCGACGAAGCGCGGCAGCACCGCGGCGATCCCGTTCAGCACGCCGCCGATGTTGACATTGATCATGCGAGACCACTCATCGCGCTTCAGCGCGGCAAGCGGCGACAGCGGCATGACGCCGGCATTGTTGACCAGCACATCGATCTGCCCGAATTCGGCATGAGCGGCATCGGCAAAGGCGTCGAAATTCGCCGCGTCAGTCACGTCGAGTTCGCGCCACGCGACGCCTTTGCCTATTTCTGCGGCCAGCGCCTTGAGCCGCTCGGTGCGGCGGGCCCCGATGAACAGTCTGGCGCCGGCACCGGCAAGTTCCCGAACCGTCGCTTCGCCGATGCCGCTGGAGGCGCCGGTGATGAGTACAACCTTGTCTTTAAGTCCCGTCATGATCGTTCCTTTTTCGCTGCGGTGACGGGGAGATAGATGGCGCGAACCGGCAAAGGCCGGTAGCGTGATCGTCCAAAGAGTTTGCACGATCCTCCAAATGAACTCGAAATGCCTTGCAACATTTCGCGCCATGAAGATTTATGCGGCATGGAGAAAATCAATGAACTCGCCGAGCTGATCACCCGCTTTGCGCCGAAATCTGGCATGGCCGGCACTGCGGTGCCGCGGCTGTCGCTCATTCGCGCCAACCAGCCCAGTGCACCCGTGCCTGCGGTCTACGAGGCGTCGCTTTGCATAATCGCCCAAGGATCGAAGCGCGTCTCGCTGGCCGACCAGAGCGTGGTCTATGACGCATCGAGCTACCTGCTCGTCTCGGTCGACCTGCCGCTGGTCGGGCATGTGTTGGAGGCGAGCCCGGCGGCGCCCTACCTCTGTTGCAAGATAGATTTTGATTCCACCGCGCTGGCCGAACTGCTTGTGAAAGAAGGACGTGCATCCCCCAGCAGGGATCTGCCGGTGTTAGCTGCCTATCCAAGTGACCCCGACCTGATTGATGCCGCCTGTCGGCTTGTCAGGCTGCTCGATCGCCCCGAGAGCGTCACCGTGCTGGCGCCGCTGATCGAACGCGAAATCCTTTACCGGCTCCTCACCGGACCGCACGGTGACACGCTTCGCCAGATGGCGTCGGTGGACAGCCACCTGAACCAGGTCAGCCGCGCCATCGCCACGATCCGCAATCATTTCCAGGCACAACTGCGCATCGAAGAGATTGCGGCGGCATCAGGCATGAGCGCGTCGTCCCTTCATGCCCATTTCAAGGCGATTACGCGCATGACCCCGCTCGAATACCAGAAGCAGCTGCGCCTGCAGGAGGCGCGAAGGATTATGCTTGCCGGCGGCGCAAACGCAGGCACGGCCGGGTTCGCGGTGGGCTATGACAGCCCTTCGCAGTTCAGCCGAGAATATCGTCGCCTGTTCGGTGCGCCGCCCCGGAAAGATATTGACCGCCTTCAGGCAACACCCAGTTCGGCTGCGGCTTATTGAGTTTTCCGAGCGGCATGCGCCAGCCATGGCTGGTCAGGAGCCAGCCGCCTCCAGGTGGCGAAGCGTCCGATCATGCTCGGTAGAACTCCCGGTACCATTCGACAAAGCGCGGAACCCCTATTTCGATCGGGATTTTGGGCTTGAAGCCGGTCGCCTCCTCGAGCGAGCTGACATTGGCGAAAGTTGCCGGAACGTCGCCTGGCTGAAGTGGCCTGAGGTTGCGGTTTGCCTTGCGTCCCAGCGCGTCTTCGAGCACCTCGATCAATCGGTTCAGTTGAACGGGCGAATTGCCGCCGATGTTGTGAATCCTGAACGGGGCGTTGCTGGTCGCTGGGTCTGGCGCGACACTTTTCCACTCAGGATTGGGTGTCGCGGGTTGCTGCATGACGCGGATAATACCTTCGACAATGTCGTCGATATAGGTGAAATCCCGCTGCATGTTGCCATAGTTGAAGACCTCGATCGGCTCGCCGGCGAGGATAGCCTTGGCGAAGATGAACAGCGCCATGTCCGGCCGCCCCCACGGACCATAGACGGTGAAAAAACGCAGCCCGGTGGTCGGCAGTCCAAACAGATGGCTGTATGTGTGCGCCATCAGCTCGTTCGCCTTCTTGCTTGCGGCGTAAAGGCTGAGCGGATGGTCCGCCGGATCGTGCACGGAAAACGGCATGCGGGTGCTGCCGCCATAAATCGAACTCGACGATGCATAGACCAGATGGCCGACGGACGCCTGCCGGCATCCTTCCAGGATGTTGACAAAGCCGCTGAGGTTGCTTTCCACATAGGCGTGCGGATTGCTGATCGAATAGCGTACGCCGGCTTGCGCCGCGAGATTGACGACAACCTCCGGCGCGGCCGAAAGGAAGAGCTCCGAAATACGGTCCCGCTCCGTGAGATCGGCATGCTCGAAACAAAAATTCGAAAACGCTTTCAGCCGCTCGAGACGAGCCTGCTTCAGGCTGACGTCATAATACTCGTTCATGGAGTCGAGGCCGATAACCTGGCCTCCTTCGGCAAGCAGCCTCAGGCAAAGATGAAACCCTATGAACCCGGCTGCGCCGGTGATCAGTATCGGCCTGCTTGATGTCACTGCATATCCTAGCGTTAATTTCAGGCGAGCTTTACAAGCTCCAGTATTTTATGTTGTCGGGAACTTCATTGGGCTTGATGGCCGACTTGACATCGAACAGTGTCCCCCCCGGCCTGATCATTTGAAAAAGACGCGCTCTTTCGTTGGTGAGATATTGCCTGTGAGGCACCGCCAGAACAAGCGCCTGCAAATCGTTTATCTCATCGAGCGGCAGGATTGTTTCGCCGTGATCACGCCGAGCGGTTTCGACATCGGCAAGGGGATCATGGACTTTGGGGACAATTCCGAACTGCCTTAGTTCCTTGACCATGTCGAAAACGCGGCTGTTGCGCAAATCCGGCACGTCCTCCTTGAATGTCAGCCCGAGAATGCCGACAGAAGCCCCTTTGACGGGCGTGTCAGAACCAATCAGCCGCTTGACAACCTGCTGGGCGACGAAGGCCCCCATGCCGTCATTGATGCGACGTCCGGCGAGGATGATCTGCGGATGGTAACCTTCGGCCTCGGCCTTGGCGGTCAAATAATATGGATCGACGCTGATGCAGTGGCCGCCGACGAACCCCGGTTTGAAGGGAAGGAAGTTCCATTTCGTCGACGCAGCATCAAGAACATCCTGCGTCCGGATATCGAGCCGTTCGAAGATCATTGCCAGTTCGTTCATCAGCGCGATGTTCAGATCGCGCTGGGTGTTCTCGATAACCTTCGCTGCCTCGGCCACCTTGATCGACGGGGCGCGGTAGACGCCGGCATCGATGATACGGCCATAAACGTTCGCGACGCGCTCCAGCGTCTCGTTATTCTCGCCGGAGACGACTTTGACGATCTTTTGCAGCGAGTGTTCTCGATCGCCGGGGTTGGCGCGTTCGGGCGAATAGCCGAGGGCAAAGTCGCGGGGATGTCGCAGGCCGGAAACCTGCTCGATGATCGGCCCACAGAAATCTTCGGTCACACCTGGATAGACTGTCGACTCAAAAACGACGACGGCGCCTTTGCTCACCGCCTCGCCGACGAGTTCGGACGCCAGTTTCAAAGAAGCTAGATCGGGAGCGCGATTTGCGTCGATAGGGGTTGGCACGGCAACGATGAAGAAAGTAGCGCCTTTCAACATCTCCCGATCGGTGGTCAGCCCTATCGAGGTCTCCTTGAGCGCCGTTGCGTCAACTTCCCCCGTACGATCGACGCCGCCACGCAATTCCCCGATCCGACGCTCGCTGATGTCAAAAGCTATGGTGCCGGGGAAAACCTTCCCAAAGGCAATGGCTACCGGCAGGCCGACATAACCCAGGCCGATAACTGCAATGCGTTCGGACATCCGTGGGGTTCCTCGAGCCACCTGTTGAGCCGACGTGCTTGTATGGCAGCCTGTTGGCCAATTCAACGATGCTCTATCGCGAAGAGGAATGTCTCATTAAAAATGGTCGTTGCCATTTTCATGTTGCCATCGCCGATGCCATCGATGTTGTGGATAAAATCCAGCAGGACCGGGTTTCGAGCCACTCTCTGCTGCGGATTGGGGTGAACCGTCAGGTTCTGCCGGCCACCTATGCAGCGGCGGCCCTGACGACAGGGCTGATATTCTCTGCTGCCAATCCATAGGCCACTATCGGCCTCAATCGTGCCTTCTGATCAAACCAAATGCCCGGATCGGAATTCGCATCGGCACCGAGCGGATCTGCGAAATTTCAGTTTGGTCCTTGTGCATTGGCTGCGGACACGTCGTATCCTGCGTGTGGCGACCGATATCTGGTCGATCAGCATTTGCCTGGGAGCAGAAATTGGCCAGACTCTATGACAGCCGCAGACGCATTCTCGTTACCGGGGGCGCAGGGTTTATCGGCTCGCATCTTATTGACCGCCTGTTGGAACGAGGCGACGAAATCTTGTGTGTCGACAACCTTTTCACCGGATCAAAGCGCAATATCGACCATTTGGCCAAGCATCCCCGCTTCGAATTCATGCGCCATGACGTGACCTTTCCGCTCTACGTCGAAGTCGATGAGATTTACAACCTGGCGTGTCCGGCCTCGCCTGTTCACTACCAGTACGACCCGGTTCAGACGATCAAGACCGCCGTGCACGGCGCCATCAATGTTCTTGGACTGGCAAAGCGGCTGAAATGCAAAGTCTTTCAGGCCTCCACCAGTGAGGTCTATGGTGACGCGTCTGTGCATCCGCAGCCCGAGAGTTACTGGGGCAATGTAAACCCGATCGGGCCGCGCTCATGCTACGATGAAGGCAAACGCTGCGCCGAAACGCTGTTCTTCGACTATCACCGACAACATGGCTTGTGGGTCAAGGTCGCGCGGATTTTCAATACGTTCGGGCCGCGCATGCACCCGGCAGACGGCAGGGTTGTCTCAAATTTCATCGTGCAGGCGCTTCGTGGTGAACCGATAACCATTTTCGGCGACGGCTCACAGACAAGGTCGTTTTGCTACGTCGACGACCTGGTGAGCGGCATGCTGCGCCTCATGGATACGGGGCCGGAGGTGACCGGTCCAGTAAACATCGGCAATCCAAGGGAAGTAACGATCAGGCGCTTGGCCGAACTGACGACGCAGATGACCGGATCAGGTTCGGATATAATTTACCGCGATCTTCCGCAAGACGATCCGCGGCACCGCCAGCCCGATATCACCCTTGCCAAAAGGCTTGTCGGCTGGGAGCCGACGGTGACTTTGGAAGCCGGGCTGCAACAGACGATCGACTATTTCAAGGCCCTGCTGCCGAAGGTTTCCACAAACTCGCCGTGACCCGGCACCGCAGTGCAACCGTCAAGTCTGACCGATCACCGTCGTGGTAGCGACGCCTTTTGCAGTCGACTCCGGTAGGCTTGAAGTTTTTCGAATTCTAATTATTTTAAGCTTGAAATTATTTTGAAGATCCATGGCGCTTCATCCGTCCGAGCTGGGACACCGGCATTTGGCGGAGAGCAGAAGGAGGAGGAAGATTTGCCGTCGTTCCGGGATAAAACTCCATGAACACAGCACGATTTTCCGAGAGTGTCACAGGCAAGATCGTCGATGGCGTTCTCGTCGTCACGATCGAAAATCCGCCGGTCAACGCGCTGTCCTTCCATGTCAGGGCCGGATTGATGGCTGCGCTTGGGCGTGCGGCGTCGGATGAAGTGTCTGCCGTGGTGCTGACCGCCATTGGGCGCACCTTCATCGGGGGCGCCGATATCAAGGAATTCGGCAAGCCCGCTGTCTCGCCCACACTGCCTGACGTGATCGAAGCGATCGAGAGCTTCGCCAAACCGATCGTGGCGGCAGTAGGCGGCGCGGCGCTCGGCGGCGGCTGCGAGATTGCGCTGGCCTGCCACTACCGGGTGGCCAGCAAGGCGGCCAGCTTCAGCCTGCCCGAGGTCAAGCTCGGGTTAGTGCCTGGGGCCGGCGGAACCCAACGCCTGCCCCGCCTCATCGGCACGGTCGCCGCAATTGACCTGATCGGCACGGGTCGGCCCGCAAATGCCGACGAAGCGCTCGCTCTCGGTCTGATCGATACCATTGCCGACGATCTTCCCGAAGGCGCGCTCGACGTCGCCCGCCATCTCGTCGGCCAACCGCTGCGGCCCACGGGCGCGCTTTCCGTCCCGCGCTCGCAACCTGAGGCCGACGCGGCAGCCGCAAAGAAGGTACTTTCCCGCAGCCGAGGGCAGATGGCGCCTGCAGAAGCCGTGAGACTGGTCCAGGCCGCTTCCACGGCCAAACTTGAGGACGGTCTTGCGGAAGAACGCGCGACCTTCCTGCGCCTCCGGGATTCTCGCGAAGCGGCAGCGTTGCGCCACGTCTTCTTTGCCGAGAGGCAAGCCAGCAAAGTCGACAGGCTGGAGGGTGTCACGCCTCGCAAGGTCGAGACCGTCGGTATCGTCGGAACCGGCCTGATGGGTGCAGGCATCGCGGTCTCGGCCTTGAATGCCGGCTATCGCGTAATCGGCATCGAGCAGAACGACGACGCCGCGGCAAAAGGATACGAGCGTATCGCCGGGCTTCTCGACAAATCGGTCCAATCCGGCCGTCTCACCGATCATGCGCGCAGGGAGGCGCTGAGCCGGTTTGAAGCGGCCAGCGACGCCGGCAGGCTGGTGCAGGCCGATCTGGTCATCGAGGCAGTGTTCGACGATCTCGCGGTAAAAACCGAACTCTTCCGGAAGCTCGAACGTATCGTCCGCCCGGACGCCATCCTTGCGACCAACACCAGCTACCTCAACCCCGACGAGATCGCCTCGGCAACCGCCCGGCCCGAACGGATCGTCGGCCTGCATTTTTTCTCCCCGGCCAACGTCATGCGGCTCACCGAAGTGGTGGATTGCGCGGCGACGGCGCCCGATGTGCTCGCCTCGGCGATCGCCTTCGTCAGGAAGCTTGGCAAGCTGCCTGTCGTGTGCGGCGTTGCCGAGGGTTTCATCGGCAACCGCATCTATTCGGCCTACCGCCGCGAGGCGGAGTTCATGGTGGAGGATGGCGCAGCACCCGATGAGGTGGATGCCGCGCTGGAGGCCTGGGGCTTCCCGATGGGGATCTTCGCGGTCAACGATATGGCTGGGCTGGAGATAGCCTGGGCGCGGCGCAAGCGACAGGCGGCGATGCGCGATCCGCAAGCACGTTATGTCGAAATCGCCGACCGGCTGTGCGAGGCCGGCCGCTTCGGCCGCAAGACCGGGCGCGGCTGGTACGATTATTCGGACGGCGAACGCCGGAGCGACCCGCAAGTAACGGCGCTGATCGAGGCCGTGCGAGCGGCCAAGGGCATCGTGCCGCGCCGCTTTTCGCCCGATGAGATCGTCACGCGCTTACTGGCGGCAATGGCCGAAGAGGGCAAGGCACTGCTGGCCGAAGGCATCGCGGCGAGTGCCTCCGACGTCGATCTGGTGATGATCAACGGCTATGGCTTCCCGGCCCAAAAGGGCGGGCCGATGTTCCACGCCGGAGACATCTGACGATCGAGCTAAGACAGCTTGGCGATGACGGCGCGCAGTGCCTCGCCGAAACGCCTGACCTCGTCGACCGTGTTGTAATGGACCAGCGAGGCGCGGATGGCGCCGCTGTCCATCGACAGGTTGAGACGCTTCATCAGCCGGGGCGCATACATATGGCCGTCGCGGATGCCGATCTGCATGTCAGCCATTTCCTCGACGATCCGCTGCGGCGACAGCTTGCCGATGTTGAAGCAGAATGTCGGCACGCGTTCGTTGATGCGGGCTTCCTCGGCGACGCCGTAGATCGTGACATTGCATCCCTTGAGCACGGCGAGCATCTCACGCGCCAGGAGCACTTCGTAATCGCGGATGGCGCCCATGCCGGCAACGATGTTGTCGCGCCGCGAGCGGTTGTTGGAGGGCGCCAGATTGCGGCCGATCAGTTCCAGGTACTGCACTGCGGCATCCATGCCTGAGACGTTCTCGTAGATGAAGGTGCCTGCCTCGACCTTGTAAGGCGGCTCGTCGGGGATGAAATCCTCGCGGAAGGTCGGCAGCCGCTTCAGCGTTTCGAAGCGGCCCCACAGAAAGCCCATATGGGGCGAGAAATTCTTGTAGCCGGAGCAGACGAGATAATCACAGTCCCAGGCCTGCACGTCGATCAGCCCGTGCGGTCCGTAGTGCACGCAGTCAAGGAACACTTCGGCGCCGGCCGCATGCGCGATCGCGGCCACCGAAGCGACGTCGACGATCGAGCCGATCGAATGCGCGGTCACCGTGCAGGCGACGAGACGGGTGCGATCGGAAACCAGCGGCTTGAGGTCGTCGACATGCAGGTTGCCGTCCTCGCGCATGCGCCACCATTTGAACTTGGCTCCGGCGGGCTCCAGCGCCAGCCACGTGGCGATGTTGGCGTCGTGGTCCATATCGGTGATGACGATCTCGTCGCGCTCTGTGTCCTTGGTCAGCATTTGGCCGATGCCGAGGCTGACCAGGCGAATGAACGAGGTGGCGTTCATGCCGAAGCAGATTTCCGACGGACTGTAGGCGTTGATCAGCAAGGCCACGCTCGTCCGAGCATCCGCAACCGATTGGTCGACCGTGACCGAGCGCCCATAGCGACCACCACGCTGCACATTGTGCGAGACCAGGTGATTGGTCACCGCGTCGAGCACGCTCTGCGGGATCTGCGCGCCGGCGGCGTTGTCCATGAAGATGAAATCACCGGCGCGCTGCAAGGCCGGAAACATGGCGCGGATGGTGTCGACCGGAAAGCCGCCGGCGGCTTGGGAATTGCTCAACTGTATCTCCTGCGAATGGCTTGGGAAGCGGGACGGTTGATGAGGTCAGCGCGTCTTCTCGGTCTTGAAGCGGTCTTCGAGCAGGCTGACGAGGCGGACCATGGGCCAGAGGAAGATGAGATAGACCAAAGCGGCGCCGATCAGCGGCGAGGGATTGGCATAGAGCGATTGCGCGTTGGTCGCTTCCTTCAACAGTTCCGGCAGCGCAACGGTGGAAGCGAGCGACGTGTCCTTGAACATCGAGACGCAATTGCTGGTCATCGGCGGGATGACGACGCGGATCGCCTGCGGCAGCACCACCTTGCGCAAGGTCAAAAGGAAAGGCAGGCCGAGCGCCTGTGCTGCCTCGAATTGGCCTTTCGGAATGCTCTCAATGCCGGAGCGGAACACTTCTGCTGAATAGGCCGACATGATGATGGCGAACGCCGTCACGGCGGAGGCCCAGGACGACAGACGGATGCCGAGGAAGGGCAGCGCATAGTAGATCAGGATCAGCACCACCAGCACCGGCAGGGCGCGGAAGATGTCGGTGTAGCCGACCGCCAGCCAGCGCAGCGGCTTCGGCGCATAGAGCCGCAACAGGCTGATCCCCAGGCCGATGGGAATGCCGATGCCGATACTCAAAATGCCGAGCAGCAGCGTGTTCAGGAAGCCACGCAACAGCGCCGGCAGGCTGGACATGATCACGTCAGGATTGAAGAAGGTGTCGATTAGCGACATGGGAGCGTTCCCGAACCCCAGAGCAAAGGATGCTCAAGTTAAAACCAATCGACCTTGCCTCCCATGAGGCTATCCGTGCGGCAGCAGGCGCCGGAGCGTGAAATGAATCGTGCCGGCCCGGGAGCCGGCACGATTTAAGTCCATTGCCGGTCAGGCCTTGGGCAGCGGCATTTCCTTGACCGTCGAGGAATCGGCTGGCGCGTCGCTGCCGAACCACTTCTTGTGGATCGCGGCCAGCGTTCCGTCCTTCTTCATCGCGGTCAGCGCGTCGTTCAGCTTGCCGAGCAGCGGATGGTCCTTGCTCATCATCAGGCCGTACTGTTCGCCGGTCTTGATGCGCTGCTTGACCTTGAGGTCCTTCATCTTGGTGAAGGAGTATTCCATGCCCGGAATATCGCTGACGGCGGCGTCCACGCGGCCCGCGCTGAGGTCGAGCAGCAGGTTCTGCTGCGTGTCATAGCCCTTCACGTCGCTGTAGCCGTCAGCCTCCTGATGCGCCTTGACCCAGGTCTCGCCGGTCGAGCCTGAAAGCACGCCGACGATCTTGCCCTTGAGGTCGGCCTCGGTGTTAACAGCGCTATCGGTCTTCGTCGCAATGCCCATGTCGGAGTCATAATAGGGCTGGGTGAAGGACAGCGTTTTCAGTCGCTCCGGCGTGATGGTGATCGAGGAGATCGCGACATCGATGCGGTTGGAACTGACAGCCGCGAACAGCGCCTGGAAGCCGAGGTCGGCAATGTCGGTGGTCATGCCGGCACGCTTGGCCGCTTCGTTGACGATGTCGACTTCAAAGCCCTCGAACGTGCCGCTCTCGTTCTTGTATTCGAAGGGCGGATTGGTCGGGTAGGCGCCGACATTGAGCACATCGGCGGCAAAGGCGGTGGCCGGGCCGGCAGCGATGCCGATCGTGGCGGCGAGAAGAAGCAGGTTGCGACGAGTGAAGCTCATTTTGTGTTCCCTCTGGTTGTGATCGGGCGGGTTAGCTCCCGCACGGTTTGTTGCCGTCCCACCTCCCAGCGGGGCGTCAATTCATGGCGGCGACCATGCGCTCGAGCGCGGTCGCTATCTGGTCGCGTTCACGGCACACGCACATCCGCAGGAAGGCCGCTGCCGAATTTCCAAAGAGGTGGCCGGGAGCCAGCCCGACGCGCGCCGTCTCCAGTATCCTGGCGCAGGCCTGCCGGGCGTCGCTTTCGCCGTCCATGGCAAAGAAGGCATACATGCCTCCGCGCGGTTTCGTCGGCAGGATGATGCCGGGAATCTGGGCCAGCCTGTCATAGGCAAGGTCGAGGCCGGTTTTGATCCGCTGTCTGATCTCCTCGACCAGCGGCTCGCCTTGGCGAATGGCGGCGACAGCGCCGGCCTGGATCGGTGCGGCGGTGCCGCTGTTGATATACTGCGTCATGGCGCCAAGCTGGTCGGCTACCCCCGACGGATGCGTCAGCCAGCCGATGCGCCAGCCGGTCATCGCCCACGCTTTCGAAAAACTGTTGACCGACAGCACCCGGTCGCCATCCTCGGCGATCTGCAGGATGGAAGGCGCAACATTGCCGTCGAAATAGAGCCGGCCATAGACCTCGTCGGAGATGATCCAGATGCCGGTGCGCCGGCTGAAGTCGAGCAGCGCCTGCATCTCCTCGCGCGACGCGGTCCAGCCGGTCGGGTTGGACGGCGTCGACAGGAAGATCGCGCGTGTGCGCGCATCGCAAGTGGCGAACAGCCGGTCGAGATCGAGATGCCAGTCGCCCTTGAAGTCGAGCGAAAACGGCCTTGGCTCGCCGCCGATCAGATGGATGGCGTTGTGGATGTTGGGCCATTGCGGCGCGACATAGACGACGTTGCTGCCGGTATCGACCAGCAGTTCCAGGGCCAGGTACAGCGCCTGCATGCCGCCGGGCGTGACCGTGGTGCGCGCAATCGGGATCGTCCGGCCGTGAATGCGCGTTTGGTATTCCGAAAGCGCCTCGTTCAGTAGGGGGTGCCCACGCATGTTAGGGACGTAGAACGTCTGGCCTTCATCGAAGGCGGCCTTCGCCGCGTCGCGGATGAAAGCGGGCGTCACCATGTCGCCTTCGCCGTACCAGAGCGCGATCACGTCGCCCAGTTCTCGGGCGCGCACGGCAAGGTTGGCAATGTTTTCGGTGTGCAGGTCACGGATCTGGGCACGTACGCCGTCGAAAGCATAACGCGCGCTGGACGATGACTGGGGCAGTATGAACGACAAGGACTGAAACCCCTCCCACCCGGAGCACCGCGACGGACTGCCCGGCAAGCCCCACCGGCACGACAGTCGCCATCGAGTTTGGATGCTATCCAATGTGCTGCGCTTTTCAAGGAAAAAGTTTTAAGCTTAAAAAGTTTTTGCCCGATCCGCCCGTCTACCGCAGCTCGGCGCGCGCAGCGGTGCAGTTGGCCGCAGCGCCGGCGCCAAGAAACATCGTATCGCTGGCCAGCACGAAGAAGCTCGCGCCGATAGCGGCCCACTGGCTGATCGTCTGTGGCCTGGCGCAAAATATACCCGATGTCCTGCCATGCGCGACGGTCGCGCGGATGATCCTTGTGATCGCCTCATTGAGCTTGTCCACGCCTTTCGGCCCGATCGCATCGATCGACACGGAGAGATCGCCGGGGCCGACGAAGACCACATCGATGCCGTCTATGGCCGCGATCGCCTCGATGTTGGCCAGCCCCTCCGATGTCTCGACCTGGACCGCGACGACCACCCTGTCATTGGCCGCGGCCAGATATTCGGGAATGCGATAGCCATAGCCGGCCGCGCGGCCAGGCCCGACGCCGCGCTCGCCCAGCGGCGGATAGCGCGAGGCTTTCACCGCCGCCTCGGCCTGAGCAGCGGTCGAGACGCGCGGCACGAGCACGCCTTGTGCGCCGCTGTCGAGCGCCGCCTGGATAGCTTCCGGCGCATGACCGGGAACACGCACCATGGCCGGCACGCGATGCACGTCGGCCGCGCGCACCATGGTTTCGATCGTGTCGCGCGCGATCTGGGCATGTTCCCAGTCGATGCAGACGAAGTCGAGGCCGGTGAGCGCCATCACTTCGACGGCGACGGGATGGGGAATAGCGGCGAAGGAGCCGACGAGATTGGTCTTGCCGATGCACTTCTGACGGAACGCGCTCATATCCATCCCCTTTTCCCCTCCAAATTCATATCCGCAATCGGCGGCGAGGCGAAGCTATTTCAGGCTTGAAATATTTTTGCGCGGGCCTAGCGTGTCGGTCTCCCGCCACGAGTTCCCATGATGATCAAAACGCATCCCCTGCACGGCTCGAACAAACTGAAGCTCGGCGTCTTTTCGACCAATGCCGATGGCGGTCTGGCCATCACCGATGTGCCGGAACGCTGGACGGCAAGCTGGCAGGACAATCTGACGGCGGCGCAGATCGCCGACCGCGCCGGGCTGGAATTTATGCTTCCGATCGCGCGCTGGCGTGGCTTTGGCGGCCGCAACAAGGTGCGCGAATGGTCGTTCGAGACCTTCACCTGGGCAGCAGCTCTGGCGGTGGCCACCGAGCAGATCGGCCTGTTCATGACCGTGCATGTGCCGCTGGTGCATCCGCTCTATGCCGCCAAGGCGCTGGCAACTGTCGACCATATCAGCCAGGGCCGCGCCGGCTTGAACATCGTCTGCGGCTGGAACCCGAAGGAATTCGGCATGTTCGGCACGCCTTTGGTCGAGAAGGGCTACGACCAGGCCGCCGAATGGATCGAAATCCTGGAAAAGCTCTACGCCTCGGACCAGCCTCTGGACTATGAAGGCACATACTATCGCCTCAAGGAGGCGGTGAGCCGGCCGGCGAGCCTGCAGGTTCCACGCCCGGTGACCATGAACGCTGCTTTCGGTGGCCCGGGCCGGGATTTCGCCGCCGCCCGATGCGATTATCTGTTCACGACCTTTTCGGAAATGAGCGATGCCGGCAAGCATGTCGCCGACATCGGCGAGCGGGCCGACAAGGTTGGCCGCAACGTCGGCGTCTACACGGTGGCGCATGTCGTCTGCCGTCCAACCATGGAAGAGGCGCAGGCCTACTACACGCGCTATGCCGTCGATCTGGTCGACCACGATGCGGTCGATGCTCATATGGCAGGCAAGAAGGAGTTCTCGCAGTCGCATGACCCGCATGCCTATGACCGCTACCGGCAGCGTTTTGCCGGCGGCGCCGGCACCTACCCGCTGGTTGGAACGCCGGAGACGATTGCCGCCGAGATGGCTGCCATTGCCGGGCATGGCTACCAGGGCATCGCGCTGTCGTTCGTCAACTACACCCAGGAATTGCCCTATTTCTGCGACCATGTGTTGCCGCTGCTGAAGCGGGCGGGGCTGCGCTGCTGATCAGTCAGGGAATAACGAATTCGTTAATCCGGAATAACGGCGGTGGCCTGAATCTCGATTTTCGCGCGATCTTCCACCAGCGCCGCCACCTGCATGGCGGCCATCGCCGGAAAATGCCGGCCGATCACCTCGCGATAGGCTTCGCCGATGCCCTTGAGGTTGCCGAGATATTCGGCTTTGTCGGTGAAATACCAAGTCATCGCGGTGATGTGGCGTGGCTCCGCGCCGGCTTCCGCCAGCACGGCGACGATGTTTTGCAGCGTCTGCCGCACCTGGCCGGCGAAATCGTCGGTCTCGAACTGGCACTGCCCGTTCCAGCCGACCTGTCCGCCCACGAAGACGAGCCTGCCGCGCGCAGCAATGCCGTTGGCGTAGCCGACCGGTTTCGCCCAGCCCTCCGGCTGCAGGATCTCGTGCATTTTCAAGCCTCCCCGGTATTCTTAAAGATCAATCTCAAATCAAATACATCGCCGTCAGGCCGCGCCCATCACCTGCCGTGCGATCACCACCTTCTGCACATCGGATGCGCCCTCGTAGATGCGTAGCGCGCGGATTTCGCGATAGAGGCTCTCGACGATGTGGCCTTTGCGGACACCATCGCCGCCATGCAGCTGCACAGCCTTGTCGATCACCTCTTGCGCCTTGTCGGTGGCGAACAGCTTGGCCATCGCCGCCTCGCGGGTGACCCGCGCGGCGCCCATGTCCTTGGTCCAGGCAGCGCGGTAGACCAGCAGCGCCGCCGCATCGACGTCCAGCGCCATGTCGGCGATATGGCCTTGCACCATCTGCAGCTCTGCCATCGGAGCGCCGAAAAGTTTGCGCTCGGCCACCCTGCTGATGCTTTCGTCCAGCGCCCGGCGGGCAAAGCCGAGTGCCGCCGCGCCGACCGTGGAGCGGAACACGTCAAGCACCGACATGGCGATGCGGAAGCCGTCTCCCGGTTTGCCGATCAGCGCCGAGGCCGGCACCCGGACCTGATCGAAGGAAAGCCGCGCCAGCGGATGCGGCGCGATCACTTCAAGGCGCTCGGCAATGCCAAGCCCCTTGGTATCAGCGGGTACGAGAAAGGCGGAAAGTCCCTTGGCACCCGGTGCCTCGGCGGTGCGGGCAAAGACGACGTAGAGATCGGCAATGCCGCCATTGGAAATCCAGGTCTTCTCGCCGCTGAGGATATAGAAGTCGCCATCGCGGCTCGCCATCATTTCGGTGTTGGCGACATCCGACCCGGAGCGTGGCTCCGAAAGCGCGAAGGCGGAAATCGTCTTGCCGGCCCTGGTCTTTGACAGCCATTGCTGCTGGTCGGGCGTGCCGAACAGGCTGAGCGCGCCGGTGCCGAGCCCCTGCATGGCGAAGGCAAAGTCGGCCAACCCGTCATGGCGCGCCAGCGTCTCGCGGGTGATGCACAAGGTGCGGACATCGAGCGGTCCCGGATTGTCCGTATCGAGCGCCGTCGGCTTCAGCCAGCCGTCGCGGCCAAGTTTCGCCACCAGCTCGCGGCAGGCGGCATCGACGTCATGGTGATCGACGGGCAGGTTCCTGGCGCACCATGCTTCCAGCCTTTCGGCCAGCTCGCGGTGGCGATCTTCAAAGAACGGCCAGCTGAGGAAGCTCCTGTCTGCCATCAATTCCCCTCGAACACCGGTTTTTCCTTGGCCACGAAGGCCTTGTAGGCGCGCTCGAAGTCACGCGTCTGCATGCAGATCGCCTGCGCCTGCGCTTCCGCTTCGATTGCCTGGTCGAGGCCCATCGACCATTCCTGGTTGAGCTGCGTCTTGGTGATGCCGTGCGCGAAGGTCGGGCCGGAGACGATGCGCGCCGCCATCTCGAGCGCGTCGGACTCGAGCACTGCGGCATCGACCAGCCTGTTGTAGAAGCCCCAGCGCTCGCCTTCCGCCGCCGTCATCGTGCGGCCGGTGTAGAGCAATTCGGCGGCACGGCCCTGGCCGATGATGCGCGGCAGGATCGCGCACGCGCCCATATCGCAGCCGGCAAGCCCGACGCGGGTGAACAGGAAAGCGGTCTTGGCCTCCGGCGTGGCGATGCGGATGTCGGCGCTCATGGCGATGATGGCGCCGGCGCCGACCGCGACCCCGTCGACCGCCGCGATGATCGGCTTGCCGCAATTGAGCATCGCCTTGACGAAATCGCCGGTCATGCGGGTGAAGGCGAGCAATTCCTTCATGTCCATCTTGACCAAGGGGCCGATAATGTCGTGGACATCGCCGCCCGAGGAGAAATTGCCGCCATTGGGCAGGAACACCACGGCGTCGACGTCGTCGGCATAGACGAGATCGCGGAACGTGTCGCGCAGTTCCGCATAGCTGGCGAAGGTCAGCGGATTCTTGCGCTCCGGCCGGTCGAGCCGCACCCTGGCGATCCTGCCTTCGACTTCCCAAAGGAAGTGCTTCGGCTTGAGGCCGGCCATCGAACTCATTCGCGTCCCTCCCAGTTGCTGCGGAACGAGGTCAGCATGCCGGTCAGCCGGCGCGCATCCTCCTCGCTCACCTTGGCCAGCAATTCTCCGATCCAACCCTCATGCGCCGCGGCCATTGCGGCAAAAGATTTGGAACCCTCGTCGGTCAGTCGCACCATGGATGTGCGGCGATCGCCATTGCGGCGCGCGCGCGCGACCACCCCTTCCGAAACCAGCCGGTCGACAATGCCGGTGACATTGCCGTTGGATACCAGCAGGAAGCGCGACAGATCGCTCATCAGCATGCCTTCCGGCGCGCGGTAGAGGGCGGCCATGACGTCGAAACGCGGCAGTGTCGTATCGAATTCCTTCTTCAGGCGCTCGCGCAGCTCGGCCTCGATCGTGCGCGAGGCGCGCAGCAGCCTGATCCAGAGACGCAGCCGGTCCTTGCCGGGTCCCGACGGCGCGGGCAATGGGCCGGCTACCATGTTTCGCCTCCTGAGATCGAAATCGCTTGTCCGGTAATCGACGCAGCCGCATCGCCGCACAGCCAGAGCACCGCCGCGGCAACTTCCTGCGGCTGGATGAAACGGCCTTGCGGGTTGGTCGAGGCAAGGCTCGCCCGCGCCTGCTCGACTGAGCGGCCGGTCTTTTCGACGACGCGCTGAATGGACTCCTCCAGCATGTCGGTCTCTACGAAGCCTGGGCAAACGGCGTTGACGGTCACGCCGGATTTCGCCGTCTCGGCCGCCAGTGCCCGCATCAGCCCGACCACCCCATGCTTGGCCGCCACGTAGGGCGCGACATAGGCGTAGCCTTTCAGCCCTGCGGTCGAGGCGACGAAGACGATCCGGCCCGCCTTGCGCGCGGCCATGCCGGCCAGCGCCGGCTTCACCGTCAGGAAGGCGCCGGTCAGATTGACGTCGAGCGTCCGCTGCCAGTCGGCAAGCGAGGTCCTGTGCGCCGGCGTGCTGCCGGCCATGCCGGCATTGGCGACGACGATTTCGAACGGGCCGCGCACGGCTTCCGCTTGCGCGTAGAGCGAAGTCATCGCCGCCTCGTCGGTGACATCGGCTGACATGGCGTGGATGCGGTCGTTCTCGCCGGCCAACTTGGCAAGCTCGGCGTCGCGCCTCCCGCATATGGTCACCTCTATGCCGGCCTCGGCCAGCACGAGCGCGATGGCCCGGCCGACGCCGGAGCCGCCGCCAGTGACCAGCGCATGCTTGCCTGAAATCGCCAAGGCCGTCGTCATACTTTCAGCCCCGCCGCCGCATCGCGCTCGGCCAGCCGGTAGATCTGGTCGCGTCCGGGCAGATAGGGATCCGGCCATTTGACACCACGATCACCGAGCGTCACGGCCGCATGCAGCGTCCAGTAGGGATCGGCGAGATGCGGCCGTGCCAAGGCCACCAGGTCGGCGCGGCCGGCCATCAGGATCGAATTGACATGATCCGGCTCGTAGATGTTGCCGACCGCCATCGTCGCCATACCGACCTCGTTGCGGATGCGGTCCGAGAACGGCGTCTGGAACATTCGGCCATAGACAGGCTTGGCGGCAATGGAGGTCTGGCCTGCCGAGACGTCGCATATGTCGACGCCGGCTTCGTGCAGCATCCGCGCGATCTCCACCGCATCGGCCGGCGTCACACCCTCGATGCCGACCCAATCATTGGCCGAAATGCGCACCGAAATCGGCTTTCGCGCCGGCCAGGCGGCGCGCACCGCATGGAAGATTTCCAGGGGATAGCGCATGCGATTTTCCAGCGAACCGCCATACTCATCCGTGCGCTGGTTGGTGACCGGCGTGATGAAGGACGACAGCAAATAGCCATGCGCGGCATGGATCTCGAGCATGTCGAAACCGCAGCGATCTCCCATTTCGGTGGACGCGACGAACTGGTCACGCACCTCGTCCATGTCGGCGCGGTCCATGGCTTTCGGCACCTGATTCTCAGGCGACCATGCAATCGCCGAGGCCGCCATGACCGGCCAATTGCCCGAGGCGAGCGGCACGTCGGTGCCTTCCCACCCGACACGGGTCGAGCCCTTGGCCCCGGAATGGCCAATCTGGGCGCAGATTTTCGCCTCGGTCTCGGTGTGGACGAAATCGACCAGCCGCTTCCACGCCACCTCATGTTCGGACGCATAGAAGCCCGGACAACCGGGCGTGATGCGTCCTTCCGGGCTGACGCAGGTCATCTCGATATAGACAAGCCCGGCGCCGCCCTTGGCACGCTCGGCATAGTGGGCGAAATGCCAGTCGGTCGGGCAGCCATCGACTGCCTTGTACTGCGCCATCGGCGAAACGACGATGCGGTTGTTGAGCTGCATGTCGCGCAGTTTGAACGGCGCGAACATCGGTGCCCGGCGCTGCCTGTTGCCGCCTGCCCCTGCCTGGCGCTGGAACCATTCCTCGGCGCTTTCAAGCCATTTGGCATCGCGCAGCCGCAAATTCTCGTGGCTGATGCGTTGCGAGCGGGTCAGCAGCGAATAATTGAACTGCACCGGATCGAGGCCGAGATAGCGCTCGACCTCCTCGAACCACTCCAGCGAATTGCGCGCCGCCGACTGCAGCTTCAGCACCTCGGTGCGGCGCGCATCCTCATACTTGCGGAAGGCGGCGTCGAGGTCCGGTTCGGTTTTGACATATTCGGCCAGCGCCACCGCGCTTTCCAATGCGAGCTTGGTCCCGGAGCCGATCGAGAAATGTGCCGAGGCCGCCGCGTCGCCCATCAGAGCCAGGTTCTTGTAGGACCAGCGTTCGCACAGCACGCGCGGGAAATTGATCCAGGCCGAACCTCTGATGTGATTGGCATTGGTCATCAGCGCGTGGCCGCCGAGATGTTTCTCAAAGATGCGCTCGCAGACGGCGATGGATTCCTGCTGCGACATGGCGCCGAAGCCGAAGGCAGCCCAGGTCTGTTCGCTGCACTCGACAATGAAGGTCGCTGTCTCGCTGTCGAATTGATAGGCGTGCGCCCACACCCAGCCATGCTCGGTCTTCTCGAAGATGAAGGTGAAGGCGTCGTCGAATTTCTGGTTGGTGCCGAGCCAGACGAATTTGCATTTGCGGGTGTCGATGTCGGGCTTGAAGACTTCGACGAAGGTGTTGCGCGCCCTTGAGTTCAGCCCATCGGCGGCGACGACCAGATCATGCGTCTCCATATAGGGCTGAGGGTCGGCGATATCGCTCTCGAACATCAGCCTCACGCCAAGTTCGCGCGCGCGTCGCTGCAGCAGGACCAGAAGCCGCTTGCGGCCGATGCCACAGAAACCGTGGCCCGACGAGACCGTGCGCACGCCGTCATGGATGACGGCGATGTCGTCCCAATAGGCGAAATGCTTCTTGATCCAGACAGCGCTGACCGGGTCGTTTTTGGCAAGGTTGTCGAGTGTTTCGGCCGACAGCACGACGCCCCAGCCGAACGTATCGTCGGCGCGATTGCGCTCGAACACCGTGATCTCGTGGGCGGCGTCCCGCAGCTTCATTGAAATGGCAAAGTAGAGGCCGGCTGGTCCGCCACCGAGAACCGCAACCTTCATCCGTGCGATCTCCTCTTCGCTTGCTGCATATCAAGTATCGCGCCGGAGATAAAATATTTCAAGCTTAAAGTTTCATGTTGGAACGATTGCTGGACACGGGTGGCGCGCCTGCGGGCTGGCCCCGCAAGCGCGCTCTGGAAATCACTTGTCCGGGTTCTTCGGGCTCCACAGCACAGTCTCGGCACCCTTCTCATAGGCCATCCCATCGGGATAGCTGATCGCCTCCAGTTGCAATCCCCATGGCGCCTGGAAATAGAGAATGGTCTGGCCGGCCGCCGGACCTTCCTTGACCGGCAGCGGACCCATCCGCGTCTTCACCCCCTTGCCGTCGAGATAGGCTTTCGCCGCGGCGACATCATCGACATACATGGCAATGTGGAAGCCGCCGATGTCGCTGTTCTTCGGAGTCAAATCCTTCTGGTCAGGCGCGGTGTACTTGAACAGCTCGATGTTCGATCCATAACCGCAACGCACCATGGTGACCTGCTCGATGACAGCCTTCGGATCGACGCCCAGAAGATCCTGCATGAAGGTGCCCTTGTCATCGGCGAACGGACCGAACGACATCGCCTTCTTGCAGCCGACGACTTCGGTGAAGAAGTCGACTGCCTGCTTCATGTCGGGCACCGTGATGCCGGTGTGGTCGTGGCCGCGCATGCCGGGGATCGCATCGGCCGAAGCCGTTCCCATCGAGCAGAACAGGATCGCGGCAAGCATCGTGCCGCGGGCTGCGTAATTCATATTACCCTCCGTTCGCGGGCTGATTTTGCCCTCATGCACGTCCGAAGCCCGCTGTTCGGCGTGGTGGGTGAACAGTCCTATGCCGGCGCTTGCGTTGCTGGCCGCAACCAGTCCGCGTCGATCTCAGGCAGTGGGATGGCGGCAAGCAGGTCGCGCGCGTAGGTCTCCCTGGGATTGTCGAACAGCGCATCGGTGGCGCTCGCCTCGACGATCCTGCCCTCGCGCATGACGATCACCTGTTGGCAGAGCCGCCGGATGACCGACAGGTCGTGGCTGATGAAGGCGACCGTCAGCCCCATCTCCGCGGCCAGTCTCTCCAAAAGGGTGAGGATCTGCGCCTGCGTCGATACGTCGAGGCCGGAGACGATCTCGTCGGCCAGCACGAATTTCGGCGAAAGCGCCAACGCGCGCGCAATTCCGACGCGCTGGCGCTGCCCGCCCGACAGTTCATGACGATAGCGACTAGCGAAGCTTTGCGGCAGGCCGACGCGATGCAATGCCTCGGCGACGCGTTCCCTAAGCCTGTCGCCAAGCCCATTCTGCTTGAGCGGCGCGGCAATGATGCCGGCGATGGTGCGACGCGGGTTGAGCGACGACATCGGGTCCTGGAAGATCATCTGCAGGTCGCGGCGCAGAGGTCGCAGCTCCGCATCCGGCAGATGGGCGATATCGCGGCCCTCGAAATGGATGCTGCCGACGCTCGGCTCCAGAAGTCTGACAAGCGTGCGGCCGAGCGTCGATTTTCCGGACCCGGATTCACCGACGATGCCGGTCACCGAACCTCTCGGCAGATCGAAGTCCAGGCCTTTCAAAATCTCGGCCAGCGGCGCGCGGCCGATCAGCGGCTTGCGGGTCATGTCGGGCAGCGCCACCTTCAGCCCGCGCACGGAAAACAGCGGCTCAACCATGCGGCCGCCTCCACGCCTGGTCTGCCGCGCCGATCTCGGCGGCAAGCCCGGCCAGCACGGTCTCGTCCACCGGCTTCAGCGAGGCCAATGGATGGGTGTAGCGTGGCGTGGCGGCTATCAATGCCCGCGTATAGGGATGCTCAGGCGCGGCGAAGAGAGCGGCTGTATCAGCCTCTTCCACCACCTTGCCGGCGTAGAGCACAGACACTTGCTGGCTGATCTTTGCAACGACGCCGAGATCGTGGGTGACGAACAGGATCGCGGTGCCATGCTCGCGTTGCAACTCGGCGATCAGGCGCAGGATCTGCTTTTGCACGGTCACGTCGAGCGCGGTTGTTGGCTCGTCGGCAACGATCAGCCGTGGCTCGGCGGCGAAGGCGGCGGCGATCAGCACACGCTGGCGCATGCCGCCGGACAGCTCGTGCGGATAGCATTTCAGCACCCGGTCGGGATCGCGGATCTGCACCTCATCCAACAATTGCCGGATACGCTTGTCCGCCTTGTCACCGTTCCAGCCGAGAATGCGCACCAGCCGGTCAGTCATCTGCGGACCGATGCGGCGCGACGGGTTGAGCGCAGTCAACGGATCTTGCGGGATCAGCGCCGTGCGAGCGCCGATCAGCGTGCGCCTTGCCTTGGGCTGCAGCCTGCCGAGGTCTTCGCCTTCGAGCTGCATGGCGCCTTCGACGATGCGCACGCTTGACGGCAGCACACCGAGCACCGCCTTGCCGATCATCGTCTTGCCGGCGCCGCTCTCGCCAACAAGAGCACGCACCTCACCCGGCTGCACGGAGAGCGACACCGACCGCAGCACGCGCTGGCCGTTCGGCAGCACGGCGCTCAGATTGGCAATATCCAGGCAAGCGCTCATCGCAGCACCGGATCGAAGCGTGTCTTCAGCGCCTCACCGAACTGGCTGAACGACAGCACGGTGAGGATCAGCGTGACAAGCGGAAACACCAGCACCCACCAGGCCTGATGGATCGACAGCCGGCCCTCGGCGATGATGCCGCCCCAGGTCGGATCGTCAGTCGAGATCGACAGATTGACGAAGGACAGGATGGCCTCGACGATGACGGCGATGCCCATCTCCAGCGACAGCAGTGCCACGATCGACGGCGCCACATTGGGCAGCACCTCGCGCAGCATGATGCCGATGCGGCCATAGCCGGCGATGCGGGCGTTCTCGACATAGTCCATGCGCGACTGGCCCATCGCTTCGGCGCGGATCACCCGGCAAAAGCGCGTCCAGTCGATTATGACGATGGCGAGGATGACGGAACTGAGGCCGGTGCCGAGCACCGCGACCAGCAGGATGGCGAACAGCACCGGCGGGAATGCCATCCAGACGTCGACGATGCGTGAAATGATGCGGTCGGCCCAGCCGCCGAAATAGCCGGCGACCAGTCCGAGCGTCGAGCCGACAAGGCAGGCGGCGATCGCCGCCGCGAAAGCGACGATGAAGGCGATACGGCTACCGAAGATCAGCCGGGAGAGGAGATCGCGGCCGAGGCTGTCGGTGCCCAGCCAATAGCCGGGCTCGGCGCCATCGAGCCAGAAGGGCGGCAGCCGCTCCAGCATCAGGTCTTGCGCCAGCGGGTCCTGCGGTGCGACCAGCGGCGCGAAGATCGCGGCCAGAAGCGCCAGCAGCAGCCAGCCGCCGGCCAGCCACAGCCTCGGGCCCAATCCGCGCCGGACGACGCGCGCCTCATCCATGGCGCAGCCTCGGATTGAGCAGCGCATACATCATGTCGACGCCTAGATTGATCAGCACGAACAGCAGCGCGAACACCAAAACAATGCCCTGGATCAGCGGCAGGTCGCGGTTGATGACGGCATCGATCGCCATGTTGCCGAGCCCTTCGTAGGAAAACAGCCGCTCGACGATGACCGTGCCGCCGACAAGGAAGGTGAACTGGACGCCGACGAGAGTCAGTGTCGGCAAGGCAGCGTTCTTCAGCGCCTCGCGCAGGATAACCTGCGTTTCCGAAAACCCCTTCACCCGCGCCAGCACGACATAGTCGAGGTCCAGCACTTCCTTCAGCGACTGTTTCAGCAACTGCGCGATGATTGCGGCCAGCGGCAATGCCAAGGCTACTGCCGGCATCAGCATGTGTTTCAGCAGATCCCAGGTCAGGTCGAAGCGCAGCCGAAGCAAGCTCTCGAAGAAATAGAACTGGGTGACGAAGGGCAGGTCGAGCTGCGGCGACACGCGGCCGGAAATGTCGAAGATCGGCACCAGCACGCCAAACAAAAGGATCAGCACGAGGCCCCACAGGAAATCGGGAATGGAAAGGGCGGCGCCGCTGGCGATATCGATGCCGGCTTCGACCGCCGTGCCACGTTCGCGGGCGCCGAGGATCGCCGTCGTGCCGCCGAGCCCAACCGCCATGATCAGCGCGACGATGGCGAGTTCCAGCGTTGCCGGCAAGCGGTTGAAGACGAGGCTGAGCACATCTTGCCGGAGCGAAATCGAGGTACCGAAATCGCCCCTGACAACACCGGACAGCCAGATGAAGAATTGCTGCACGATGGTCTTGTCGAGCCCGTAGAGTGCACGCAGCCGGTCGATGTCGGCATCGGTCGCACCGGGCGGCAGCATCATGGCGATCGGATCACCAGGCGCGACGCGGATCACGACGAAGACGACGACGGCCACGCCGAACAGCGTGATCAGCATCGTCAGCAGACGGATCAGGAATCGTTGCAGGAGCATGTAAATCTTTGCAGGAGCCCGCAGGCTCGTATGCCTGTATAAAGGCGCGCCGTCGCGATGGACGGCGCGCGGCAAGTCCAAGCCGATATCAGGCAGGGGTCATCAGCGCCGGCAGCAGCGCGCCGGACACATGCTGCACCACGTTGACGCCCTTGGCATGCACGATAGGTTGCGCATACTGAATCAGCGGCAGCACATAGGCCTGCTCGGCGATATACTTGTCGACAGCCTTCCAGCCGGCGATGCGCTTGGCCTCGTCCTTCTCGCCCCAGAGCGGATTGATCATGTCGATCAGGTCCTGGCTGTCCCACACCGAATGCGGGCTCGGCCCATACATGGCAAAACCAGTCGACGTTGTCGGATCGCCGATGGCGTTGCCCCAATTGTAGAAGGCGGCCGGCGCCAGCTTGTCGGCGGCGCGCAGTTCATAGTGCTTGGCGATCTCGTAGACCTCGATCGTCGCCTCGATGCCGACCTTGCGCCACATGCCGACGATTGCCTGGATCATCTCATAATCCTTGGGCTTGAAGCCCTTGGTCGTCTGGATGGTGAACTTGACCGGTTTTTCCGGCGAATAGCCGGAAGCCGCGAGCAGCTCCTTGGCCTTTTCAGGATTGTGCTCGACCTTGATCGAGGCGTCGAAGGCCGTGTACTCCGGGGTCTCCAGCGTAGCGATCGGTTGGCCATAGCCGCGCAGCAGCCGCTTGACCAGAAGCTCCTTGTCCACAGCCATGACGGCGGCCTGGCGGACGTTCTTGTCCAGCATCGCTTCGATGTCGTTGAAGAAGATCATGCCGATGTCGGAAACGGGCTTGCACGAGCCGGCAAGCCCGTCCTTGGCGATCAGCCGGTCATACTCTTCATAGGGGACCTCCAGCGTCACCTGCGAGGAACCGGATTCGATTTCGGCAACGCGGCTCGCAGCATCAGTGACGAACTTGATCGTCACATTCTCGAAGGCCGGCTTGTCGCCCCAATAGTGCGGGTTGGCCTTCAGTCGGAGGAAAGCATTTCGCTCGAATTTTTCCACCATGTAAGGGCCGGTGCCGATCGGCGCCTTCTCGAAACCTTCGGCGCCGACCTTCTCATAATAGGCCTTCGGCAGGATGTAGCCGGTCAGGAACGACATCCATTTAAAGTAGACCGGATCGAACTGCACGACGTCGCCGGTGATCTTGTTGCCGTCGATCTTGAAATTGTTGACGTTCTTCCAGACGAACTGGATCGGATTGCCGGTCTTTTCGTCGCCCGCCCGCTGCAGCGACCAGACCACGTCCTCGGGCGTGAAGGGCGAGCCGTCATGCCAGGTCACGCCTTCGCGCACCGTCATCGTCACCTTGGTGCGATCCTCGTTCCAGCCCCATTCGGTGAGCAGGCCAGGCGCAAAGGACAGGTCCGGCTTTTGCGGAATGAACTGGTCGAACACTGACTGGTAGAGGCCCTGGATCGTCGGGTTGACGGCCGAGGGTCCGGTGGTCGGATCCCAGGACGGCAGGTTGACGTTATAGGCGATGGTCAGTTCGCCCGCTGCCTTGGCGATCTGCGGCAGGCCGATTGCGGCCGCACCAAGTGCCGCGGCACTGTATCCCAGCAATTCGCGTCTGTTGATTGTCATGGTCGTTCCCCTTGTTGTTTGTTGTCTTTGCGCGGCACTACCAGTTCATAGCTTCAGGCTTCGTGGGCAGCAGCGCCTTGCCTCTCGTCGCCCTCCTGAAATCCTCCGAGCTACCTCCCGCCAAGCTGTTGCGCGAGCATGTAGCCCGAGGCCGCGCCGGTGCCGGCGCCCGGCCATGTCGCGGCGCCCGTGAGGTGCAGATTGGCGACCGGCGTGTTCCAGCCGGCATAGCCGCGCGCCGGGCGAAACAAGAAGTTCTGCGCCAGATGATGGCTGCCGCAGACCTGGTCGCCACCGACGAGATTGGGGTTCTCACGCTCGAGGTCGATTGGCGAGAACACTGCACGGCCGAGGATTTTCGGGCGCAGTCCGGGTGCGTATATCTCGATGATGTCGAGCACGCGCTCGGCGTAGGCATCCTTGACCTGATCCCAATGCGCGTGAGCGATCCTGCCTGCCGCATCGCCCAGGATTTCGGCAGGCAGCATGCGCACTTGCACCCACAGCACATGTTTGCCCTGAGGCGCGCGCGACGGATCGATCGCGGTCGGCTGGCCGACGACCAGCACCGGTTCGTCCGGCAGCATGCCCGCCATCGCCTGCTGATAGGTGCGCGACATCGCGTCGAGCGACGGCGACAGATGCACATAAGCGAACTGCCGAAGCTCCGCGCCGGCGCGCCAATCGGGCAGGTCGTCGAGCGCCAGATGGATCATCATCGTGCCCGGCGCGTGCCGGAACTTCTGCATAGCCGTGTCGAAGCCGGTGTCGCCGGAACCGTTGGGCAGCAACTTGCCGGTCAGCGCCCTGGGCGCGACGCCGGCAATGACCGCCTTGGTTACCGTATGCGTCTCACCGGACGCAAGCCGCACGCCGGTCGCCTTGCCGGCGGAAACGGTGATTTCGGCAACCTCTGTCCCTGTGACGATCTTTCCGCCCGCCGAGGTGACCATACCTGCCAGCGCCCGGACGATCGTGTCGGCGCCGCCCTTGCCTAGCACCATGCCAAAGGTCTGGTTGGCCATGGATTCCAGATAGGGGAACACGGCGCCGCCGGCGATGTCGGGTGCAAAGTCGAGATGCATGCCCCAGGTGGCAAGCGTTGCCCGCACATGCGCGGACTCGAAGGTTTCCTCCAGCCAGGCGCGCGGCGATGACAGCAAAAGCCGAGCGGTGTCGAATGCGCCTGACATGCCCTTCTTGCGCCACAGGTTCCAGGCGGTGCCGGCAAGCGCGCGGGCACTCATCGGCGAGCCCAGCAGCCGGAACAGATGCTCGGCCTCTGCCGGGAAGGCAGCGACCAGTCTGCGCCATGTCGCGGCATCGGCAGCGGAGAATGCGGCCATGCGGCTGGCGGTCTTTTCCAGGTCGTTGCTGACGCCGAACCAGCGTCCGTCCGGGAAGGCGCTGGCGAAACAGTCGGCGACCGGCGCGAATTCCAGACCCTGCGTTTTCAATTCATCTGCATATTTCCGGTGAAAGGCAGAGCCGGCAAACAGGCTCAGATTCATCGCGCCGAAATCGTGGCGGAAGCCTGGAAGGGTGAATTCGTGGGTCTGGACGGCGCCGCCGATTGCTGCACTGCGCTCGAAGGTCCCGGTTTTCCAGCCTTTGAGCGCCAGATGCGCGGCGCACGCCAGACTGTTGTGGCCCGCCCCGACAAAGATGGCGTCGAACTCGCTCACGCCCCGTTCCCATTTCCTTTATGCTTAAAGATAATTGCAGATGCATATGTTTTCGTCTAGTAGGATATTAAGGGCCGAGACGAGCCTTGATCTTCACCAGAAAGAGGGAACTTCAGACCATGGACACGCAAAAACTCCTCGGCGAAGTCGCCGGCCAGCTGCTTTCAGGCGCCATCAGGGTGGTCGACCTCTCTGCGCAACTCGGACCCGACACACCTCTTATCAAGCTGCCGCCGGAGCTTGCCGTCGACACGCCAAAGGTCGAGATCCATAACATCTCCCGTTATGACAAGAACGGCCCGTGGTGGGCATGGAACTGGCTGAAGCTTGGGGAGCATTCGGGCACGCATTTCGATGCGCCGCAGCATTGGATCAGCGGCAAGGATTATCCGGACGGCGCCACCGACACCATTCCGGCGCAGAACTTCGTCGGCCCGGTCAATGTCATCGACTGCTCGAAGGAAGCCGCCGCCGATCACGATTTCCTGCTCACCGTCGACCACATCAAGGCGTGGGAAGCCAAGCATGGCGCCATCAACGCCGGCGAGTGGGTGGTGATGCGCACCGACTGGTACAAACGCAACGGTTCGGAAGCCGAATTCCTCAACGCCAACGAAACCGGCCCGCATACGCCAGGTCCCACAGCCGAAGCCATCCAGTTCCTGATCAGCAAGGATATCAAGGGCTGGGGCTCCGAGACCATCGGTACCGATGCCGGCAAGGCCGGCGGCATGGAGCCGCCATTTCCGGCCCACACGCTGATGCACAAGGCCAACCGCTATGGCCTCGCCAGCCTCTGCAATCTCGACCAGTTGCCTCCGAAGGGCGCCATCCTGATTGCCGCACCGCTTAAGATCGAACATGGCACCGGCAGCCCTATCCGCGCGCTGGCGCTTGTATCCAACGGCTAGGTGAGAGCACGCCACGGTGAGCCAGCCGGATCACATCATCGTTGGCAGCGGCATCAACGCGCTGGTCTGCGCGGCGATGCTCGGCGGCAAGGGCGCGAAGGTGCTCATCCTCGAACGCAACGACCGCATCGGCGGTTGCATGCGTACCGAGGAGATCACCGCAACCGGCTTCATCCATGACGTGATGGCAACCACCTTCGTGCTGTTCATCACCTCGCCGGCCTTTGCGGCATTGGGCAGCGATCTCGCGCGGCACGGGCTGGAGTTCTGTCACACCGGCACGCCAACCGGCGTGCTGCGGCCGGACGGCAGCCATGCCGTGCTCACCACCGACCGCGCCGCCAACGTCGCTGCAATCAATGCGATCGCCCCCGGCGATGGCGACCGGCACGCCGACGATGTCGGCAGCATCGAGCGCAATGCCGGCCTGCTGTTCGGCCTGCTCGGCGGCAGCCTGTGGTCTTATCCGACAGCCAAGCTGTTGGCCGGCGATGCCTGGCGGCGTAGCCCGCGTGGCCTTGCCGCTTTTCTGGGTGAGGCACTGGTGCCGGCGCGCAGCTGGTTGGAAAGCACCTATCAGTCCGAGATAATCCGCGCGCTGTGGGCGCCCTGGGTGCTGCATGCCGGGCTTGGACCGGAAGATGCTTTCTCAGGGCAGATCGCCAAGGTCATTGCCTTCGCGCTGGAAGCGGCCGGCGCGCCGATCGTCAAGGGCGGGGTGAAGAACCTGCTCGCCGCCTTCGAAGCCTTGATCCGTGAACGCGGCGGCGAAATCCGCACCGGCGCCGATGTCGCCTCGATCGTCCAGAGCGGTGGCCGCGCGACCGGCGTGCGGCTGGCATCCGGCGAAACGATTACAGCAAACAAGAGCGTCATCTGCTCGGTCACGCCGACGCAGCTTTACGGCCGGCTGCTCGGCGCGGATGCTCCCAAAGCCGAGGTCGAGGCGACACAGAAATATCGCTACGGCAAAGGCAATTTCCAGATCCACTATGCGCTGGCCAAGCCGCCGGCATGGCGCGGCGAAGGCCTCGACAAGGTGGCGCTGCTGCACCTGACGCCGGGGCTCGATGGCGTCTCGAAAGCCTGCAACGAGGCGGCGCGCGGGATGCTGCCGGAAGTGCCGACCATCTGCGTCGGCCAGCCGCATGCGCTCGATCCATCGCGCTGCCCGGAAGGCAAGGCGATCCTGTGGCTGCAACTGCCCGAGGCGCCCAGGCACATCAAGGGCGACGCCGCAGGCACGCTGCATGCACCGGCTGGCGGCCGCTGGACCGACGCGCTGCGCGAGGCCTATGCCGACCGCGCGGAGGCGATCCTCGCCAGCCACATCGACGGCTTCAAGGATAGCGTCATTGCGCGCCGCGCCTATTCGCCGGCCGATCTCGAAGCGATGAACATCAACCTGGTCGGCGGCGACCCCTATGGCGGCTCGTCGACTATCGACCAGTCGTTCCTCTGGCGGCCGTTCAAGACCAGCCGCAACCATCAGACCCGCATCAAGAACCTCTACCATATCGGCGCCTCGACCCATCCAGGCGCGGGCCTCGGTGGCGGTTCCGGCTTTCTCCTGGCGGGGAGGCTGTGATGGAGCAGAAGGTTCTGGAAAAGCGCCAGCGCATCTCGACCCTCGGCCAGATCGGTCTGCAGCAATTCGCGCCCTATCTGATGAACCGCATCATGGGGCGCTACAACGCCACCTTGCGCGACGATTTCCGCAAGCAGGGCCTGACCATTCCGCAGGTCCGCACGCTGGCCGTGCTGTCGGTCACCGACGGCGTCACCGTCAACGACCTCTCGGTGTACACCGTCATCGAGCAGTCGACCTTGAGCCGCACGCTCGACACGCTCGAGGGGCAAGGCTTCGTGCGGCGCGAGCAAGGCGTCACAGACAGCCGCATCCGCCATGTGTTCCTGACCGACGAAGGCCGCGCCGAGTTCGCGCGCGCCTGGCCGGCAATGCATGACGCGTTCGAGGCGATGTTCGACGATGTCGACGACGCCGAATACGCGGCGCTGATCGCCACATTGCAGAAGATGCTGAAGAACATTCGCAAGCACGAGATCTAGACGTACGCGCCGGCCGCTTCGGCCCGGCAACGGAAGGTTGGAAAAATGGCCGAACGGTCTTTTGCCAAGGAAGTCGAAAAACTCCGGCTCGGCGCCGGCGAGGAATTTGCCGGCGAAGGCATCCTCGCCATCACCAAGGCGCTGCTGCAATGCGGCGTCGGCTACGTCGGCGGCTACCAGGGCGCGCCGATCAGTCATCTGATGGATGTGCTGGCGGACGCGCAGGACATTCTGGGCGAGCTCGGCGTGCATTTCGAGGCGAGCGCCTCGGAAGCCACCGCCACCGCCATGCTGGCTGCCTCGGTGCATTATCCCATTCGCGGTGCAGCGACCTTCAAGTCGACTGTCGGCACCAATGTCGCTTCCGACGCGCTCGCCAATCTCGCCTCCGGCGGCGTCACCGGCGGCGCGCTGATCATCGTCGGCGAGGATTATGGCGAGGGCTCCTCGATCATGCAGGAGCGCAGCCATGCCTTCGCCATGAAAAGCCAGGTCTGGCTGCTCGACCCGCGCCCGAACCTGCCTTCGATCGTCAAGGCGGTGGAGGATGGTTTCGAGCTGTCCGAAGCGTCCAATACGCCGGTGATGCTGCAGGTGCGCATCCGCTGCTGCCACGTCCACGGCCACTTCATAGCCAAGGACAACAAGCGCCCGCCGATGACGGTGGCCGATGCGCTCGACGCGCCGCGCCGCGACACCGGCCGCATCGTGCTGCCACCCGCCTCCTTCCTGCACGAGAAGGAGAAGGTGCAAAAACGCTGGCCGGCGGCGGTGGATTTCATCGCGAGGAACAAGATCAACGAGTTCTTCGGTTCGGACCATGGCTCGGTCGGCATCGTCATGCAGGGCGGCATGTACAATTCGGTCATCCGCGCCTTGCAGCGGCTCGGCCTTGCCGACACCTATGGCGAGACGGATGTGCCGCTCTACGTGCTCAACGCCGTCTATCCCCTGATCGACGACGAGTTCCTCACCTTCTGCGAAGGCAAGCAGGCGGTGCTCGTCGTCGAGGAAGGCCAGCCCAACTACATCGAGCAAGCCTTTGCCGCCATGCTGCACAAGGCTGGGCGCGGCACCAGGCTGGTCGGCAAGGAATATCTGCCGATGGCCGGCGAGTACACCGGCCAGGTCATGCTCGACGGCATCGGCGCCTTCCTGCGCGCCGAGGCCTCGCATCTCTTGCCGGGCGAGGTGCGCGCGCCCAACAAGGTCGGCGACGGCGTCGACACCGCCGACCTGATCAATGTCGTGCCGGGCCGTCCGCCGGGCTTCTGCATCGGTTGCCCGGAGCGGCCGATCTTTGCCGCGACCAAGCTGGTCGAGCAGGAACTCGGCAAGCACCACATCGCCTCCGACATCGGCTGCCATTTGTTCTCGATCATGCCGCCCTTCGATGTTGGCGCCACCACCATGGGCTACGGGCTCGGGCCGGCCTCGGCTTCAGCCTTCAATTCGCCCGACGCCAAACGCCGGTCGATCTCGTTCGTCGGCGATGGCGGCTTCTGGCACAACGGCCTGACCTCCTCGATCGGCAACGCGGTCTTCAACAAGAACGACGGCGTCATCGTCATCGTCGACAATTTTTACTCCGCCGCCACCGGTGGGCAGGACATCCTGTCGTCGCGTGCGGGCAACAAGACCAAGTCGACCAAGCATCCGATCACCGAAGCGGTGAAGGGCATGGGCGTCAAATGGCTGCGCCACATCGACCGCACCTACGATGTCGGCAAGATGCAGGACACGCTGCGCGAGGCGCTGACGACGGAGGAAAAGGGACCAAAGGTCATCGTCGCCTCGTCCGAATGCATGCTCAACCGCCAGCGTCGCGAAAAGCCGCTGGTCGACAAGGCGATCAAGGGCGGGACCCGTGTCGTCAAGCCGAAATTCGGGGTCGACGAGGACATCTGCACCGGCGACCACGCCTGCATGCGGCTGTCCGGCTGCCCGTCGCTGTCGGTGAAATCGCTCGACGATCCGTTGCGTGACGATCCGGTGGCATCGATCGACCAGAGCTGCGTCGGCTGCGGCAATTGCGGCGAGGTGGCGGACGCCGCCGTGCTGTGCCCATCCTTCTACCGCGCCGATGTCGTGCACAATCCGGGCCGCTGGGACCGTTTCCTGGAAAGCGCTCGCCGCGCCGTGATCGGCCTGATGCAGCGCCGCCGGGAGAGCCGCAGGTTGACGTTCGCCGATGCTTGACCAGGCTTCGCCCTTGCGTCCGAAATCCGGTGCCGCCGATACCGAGCCGGTGATCAAGCTCGCTTTGCTCGCGGTCGGCGGCCAGGGCGGCGGTGTGCTCGCCGACTGGATCACCGATGTCGCCGAGCGCAATGGTTACGTCGCGCAATCGACCTCCGTCGCCGGCGTCGCCCAGCGCACCGGCGCTACGATCTATTACGTCGAGATGGCCCGCGACACCGGCCGGCTGCCGGTCTTTGCCCTGTCGCCTTCGCAAGGCGATGTCGACATATTGATCGCCGCCGAGCTGATGGAAGCCGGCCGCGCCATCATCAGGGGCTTCGTCACGCCCGATCGCACCACGCTCATTGCTTCTTCGCATCGCATTGCCGCGGTGTCGGAAAAGATCGAGCCGGGTGACGGCCGGGCCTCGTCTTCCAAGGTACACGCGACGGCGGAAGCTGCATCGAAACGCTTCATCGCCTTCGACATGGAAAAGATCGCCGCCGACAATGGCTCGATGATTTCCGCCAGCCTGCTTGGCGCGCTGGCCGGCTCCGACGCATTGCCGTTCACGCGTGAAAGCTATGAGCAAGCGATCGGCGCCGGCGGCCGAGGCGCGAAAGCCAGCCTCGCTGCCTTCGCGGTCGCCTACGACCGCGCGCGCGGTACGATGGTCCCCGCGCCAGAGCCGGCAGAACCGGCCACGGTCGACCCCGCTCCGGGTGCAGGGCGCGTGAGCGGTCCGCAGAACCTGCTGCAGGGTTGGCAGGCGCTGGCCGCCCGCATCGACCTGATGCCCGCGGCGGTGCGCGACATGGCGCTTCGAGGCCTGAGAAAGGTCGTCGACTACCAGGACATCGCCTATGGCCGCGGCTATCTCGACCGGTTGGACAAGGCCGTTGCGCTTGATGATCCCGGCCATGCCCATGCATTGTCCATCGTTGCCGCCAAGCATCTGGCCAACGCGCTGTGCTATGACGACATGATCCGCGTCGCCGATCTCAAGACACGTTCGACGCGTGACCGGCGGGTGCGCAAGGAGGTGGGCGTCAAGAACGGCTCCATCCTGCAGGTGACCGAGTATTTCCATCCGCGCATCGAGGAGTTCTGCGGCACTTTGCCGGCGGGGTTGGGCAGCTACATCGAGAACCGACCGAAACTTGCAGACTTTCTCGACCGGCGCATCAATCATGGCCGGCGCATCCGCACCGACAGCTTTGCCGGCTTTGCGGTCCTCTGGTTCATCGGCGGCCTGCGCCGCTGGCGGCGGCGCCTGTTGCGCCACAAGGTCGAGACGGCGCATCTGGAGCGCTGGTATGCGCTGGCGCTCAACCACGCGCCTCAGGACTACGCGCTCGCCGTCGAAATCTTGAACTGCCGCCGGCTGATCAAGGGCTACAGCGACACCCACCTCCGCGCCCAGTCCAAATTCGATCGCGTGCTGTCGGCGCTCGATCTGGTCAAGGGCCGCGATGACGCTGCCGACTGGATCAGGCGGTTGCGCGAAGCTGCGCTGAAAGACGAGAAAGGCGACATGCTCGATGGCGCGCTGAAGACGGTGGCATCGTTGTCTGATCATGGTGTGGGAAGAGGTCGAGCTTAGGCTGGTACCTCTACGCTACTGCCGCCGTTTCCCTACTCCCACTGGATTCGCGGATTGAACACGCCGCTTCAAGCGATCGCAGCTCGGCTTCCACACGGGATTGCGGGAAGCGTTGCCGGCGGACCTGCCGGGCGTCAGTCGCGCGATATGGACAGCCCCGAGAGAAGCGGAGCGTACGCGGCGAGCCTGCGGGATACGAACTCCGTGAAGAGCCGCACCCGCTTCGTCTTGCGTGTCTCGCCTTGCGTGAGAAGCCACAGTGTCCCATGCATGGGCACGTCGATTCCCGGCACCCTCACCAGCAGGGGGTCGGCATCTCCAACGAAGCACGGCAGTTTCGTTATCCCAATCCCTTGGTGCGCCGCGATGATCTGCGTCTCGGCGTCAGGTGTCCTGAACGGTACTCCCGTGACGGGAACTTCTCCCTCGCGCGCCCAGTCCGGAATTCCATGATTGTCTATGCCTATCCACCGGATAGGATCAGGCGTGCCCGCACGCCACGCGGCTAGTCGATCGCGAGACATGTAGACGCCGCTGAACAGCTCCGGTCCCTTCAGGCCGTGAAGATTGAGCGGCAGGGTCTTGCGGTCGGCGACAATGCGGATCGCGACGTCGGCCTCTCGGTTGGTCAGATTGGCCAGCTCACCGGACGACAAGATTTCCATCTCGATGTCGCGATGCAAACGCGCGAAGTCGGCGAGATCCGGCATGAGCAGGTGTGTGGCGAGGAACGGTGGAAGCGTCACCCGCAAAAGTCCGCGCGCGCTCTGGTCACGACCGAAGACGCGCGTCTCCAGCTGGTGCGACGACGCTTCCATCTGGGTCGCGAGATCGAGGACCTCTTCGCCCGCAGCCGTCAGGCGGTAGCCGGAAGGCAGCTTTTCGAACATCTGCGCCCCGAGGCGTTCCTCGAGCTGAGCGATGCGTCGCAGCACGGTCGAGTGGTTCACACCGAGGCGCGCGGCGGCGGCACGCACCGAGCCTCCGCGCGCGGCGGCAAGAAAGTAGCGAACGTCATCCCAGTCGATCATGGTGCATTCCTGCGCAGCGCAGTGCGGCTTGCAAAGCCCATACTAACACGATCAGCCGTAGTTCGTGTGGCCTTCAATCATCTAGCTGGATCGTTTTCGCACCAGCGATGTGCGCGATTGCGCACTCACCGCCCGACTTCGGCGAACCCATCTTGAGGCTCTCGCGGGGCTTTCCCGTGCAGCCAAAGACACGAGACGGCGAAACGAAGGATGCATGGCATGAACAGACTGAATGGAAAGACCGCTGTGATAACCGGCGGCGCTACGGGCATCGGCCGCGCCGCAGCCAAGCGCTTTATCGAGGAGGGCGCCTTCGTCTTCATCTTTGGCCGCCGGCAGGAAGCGCTCGACGCAGCCGTGGCCGACCTTGGGCCTGGTGCCCGCGCCGTTAAGGGCTCGGTCTCGGATGAGGCCGACCTCGACCGACTCTACGCTGCGGTGAAGGCCGAGCGCGGAAGCCTCGATATCGTCTTCGCCAATGCCGGGGCGGGAAGCCCGCTTCCGCTCGGCCAGATCACCGCCAGGCACATTGACGAAACCTTCGACACCAATGTGAAGGGTACGATCTTCACGGTCCAGAAGGCGCTGCCGCTGATGAGCCAGGGCGGTTCGATCATCCTGACCGGGTCGAGCGCCGGCACCACGGGCGCTCCGGGGTTCACTGCCTATAGCGCGAGCAAGGCGGCAGTGCGCAACCTGGCGCGGACCTGGGCGGAAGACCTGAAGGGCACCGGCATCCGCGTAAACGTGCTGTCGCCCGGAGCGACGGCGACCGAACTCGCGAAGGAGGCGTTAGGCGAGGAAGGCCAGAAGGCCTACGGCGCGATGACCCCGCTCCAGCGCATGGCCGATCCGGCGGAGATCGGCGCCGCGGCCGCCTTCCTCGCGTCGCCGGACAGCAGCTTCATGACCGCCAGCGAGGTCGCCGTCGACGGGGGCCTGGCTCAACTCTGACCCCAGCGCGGTCCGTACCTGGCCCGCGCGCAACGAAAGACAAAGAATTATGAAAAAACTCGAAGGCAAGATCGCAGTCATCACGGGCGGAAGCAGCGGGATCGGGTTGGCCACAGCCAAGCGCTTCGTAGAAGAAGGAGCGCACGTCGTGACCGGGCGAAGAGAGAAGGAGCTGAAGGAGGCCGCAGCCTTCATCATGAAAAACGTTACCACGGTCGTGGGTGACGTGTCGCTCCTGGAAGATCTGGATCGCCTCTATGCCGTCGTGAAGGAGAAACATGGTCATATCGACATTCTCTTCGCCAACGCCGGCGCGGGGACGATCGCACCGCTCGCCGTCGCTACCGAGGCACATTTTGATCAGACCTTCGATGTGAACGTGAAGGGTCTGTTCTTTACCGTGCAGAAGGCCCTTCCCCTGTTCAAAGACGGCGGTTCGATCATCCTGAATTCTTCAGTGTCGAACGTGTTGGGGCTTCCAGGGTTTAGTACCTACGCCGCGAGCAAGGCGGCTGTACGCAACTTCGCGCGCGCTTGGACACTGGAATTCAAAGACCGCAAAATCCGCGTCAATGCAATGAGTCCGGGACCAATCGAGACGCCGGCCTTGGAGACAACGACTGGCCTTACTCCTGAGCAAGCCGAGCAAGCGGCCGCCCAGTTTGCGTCACAGATCCCAATGGGTCGCAGGGGCAAACCAGAGGAAATCGCTGCTGCCGTCGCGTTCCTCGCCTCCGATGAAAGTTCTTTCGTCACCGGCGTGGATCTCGCCGTCGATGGGGGCATGGCGCAAGTCTGACCCCGGCATTAGCACCAGATCGGAGAAGTACTATGAACTATGCAATCGTAGGATTCGGCAATATCGGACGGGCCCTTGCCAAGGCGTTTGCCCGAAACGGCATCGAAGTTTCCGTTGCAACCACACGCGACCCGGAAAGCTTTGCCGCCGATGCGGCCGCGATCGGACCCACCATCATCCCCAAAAAACTGGCGGAAGCCATCAAGGCGGACATCATCTTTTTGGCTGTCCGCTTCGAGGCGCACCCGAATGTTGCGAAGGCGCTCCCCACCTGGCAGGGGAAGACGATCATCGATGTGACCAATGCCTATGGCGTGCCCCCTGAGGAACTGGGAGGACAACCTTCTTCCAAGTTCATCGCGCAGGCCTTCTCTGGCGCAAAACTGGTCAAGGGCTTCAACCATCTGGTCGCCCCGGTGCTTGATCAGGATCCGGCCGTACATGGTGGCCGGAGGGTCGTGTTCTTGGCAAGCGACGATGATGCTGCCGCAACACAGACTGGGGAGCTTGCGGAAAATCTCGGTTTCGCGCCGATTAAGCTTGGCGGGGTGTCGGAAGGTGGCCTGCTGGTCCAGGCGCGCGGAAACAGCTGGGGTCATCTGATCTTTGAGGACCTGGTCAAGTTCGACTGACGAGCACGACGTCCCCACCCGCAAAGAGACGACGCACGCGATCGGAGCTCGGATCGGATCAAGCGCGATCCGATCCGAGCAAAATAGAGAAATCACTATGAGCACCGAGAAGAATATCCACTCCTAAGGAGATTTCGATGTACGACCAATCCAAGGTATCCGAGTTAAGCCGGTTCGCACGAATCGAGGCGGGCTCCACCGTGATCGACGTCTACCCTGGCGACGGAGACTGGACGCGCCTCTTCTCCGACATCGTCGGATCAGAGGGGCGGGTCTACAGCTTCGTGCCGGCCGAAGTCGCCCACTTCAAGAACGATCCGGTCGGCCTCATGCGGACGCTCGCGAAGGAGCCGGGCCGAGAGAACGTCGAAGCCGCCTCGGCGGATCTCGTCGCGATGCCGGAGGTCACGCCGCCAGCGGATGTCCTATGGCTGCACCTGTTTTACCACGATCTTCACACCGCCCTGGTCCAGAAGAAGGGTGCGACGGCGGCCGACTTCAATCGAGCTGTCTACAAGCGGCTGAAACCCGGTGGGTCCTACGTCATCGTCGACCACGCCGCCGCCGCTGGGTCGGGCACGAGCGACACCCGGTCGCTGCATCGGATCGACCCTGCATTCGTCGACGAGGAGGTGGAGGCGGCCGGCTTCGTACTGGACGCGGAAAGCACCGTGCTGGTGAATAAGGATGACCCGCACTCGACCAAGGTGTTCGATCCCGCGATCAAGGGCGAGACCGATCGCTTCGCGTTCCGGTTCGTGAAACCCTGACAGCTCCCGGGCGCCGACTTCATGTCGACCGCCCCATTGAGTCCACCAACTCGGGTTCGGACCCGTCAAGCTGGGAAAGGTCAACGAGGATGGCGCGCTGTGCACGCACGCGATGCGGCAGCGCCTTGAAGGCGTCCGAGGTGATGATGGCCACAGGTTCTGGAGCACACCTGCCGCAGGTTCCTGATCTGAACCTGATGAAATGACGGAAGTCGCCGCGCCGTTTAGGGAGCCGGCGCATCCCCTCAGGATGCGCCGGGACAAACGGTTCAAGAATGGTGGATTTCCGTTCCCAGCACCTTCAGGCATTCACGGATGAATGCCGCAAGCGCGGTCCAGCCTTTGGCTGAAACCATGGTCCCATCGACATAGGCGTCGGTGGGAGACAAATCGATATAAGTGCCGCCGGCAAGCGTCACCTCCGGCTCGCAAGCGGCGAGCGCCGCCACCTTCTTGCCGCGCACGACGCCGTCCACCGCGATCAGAATCTGGACGCCATGGCAGATCGTGAAGATCGGCTTTTTTGCCTCGTGGAAATGGCGCACCATCGCTTGTATCCGCTTGTCGGTGCGGATGTATTCGGGGCCACGACCGCCGGCGCAATAGACAGCGTCGTACTGGCTCAGCTGCCTCTCGGCGTCGGCGAAGGTCTTGTTGATCAGCGCATTGTGGCCGGGCTTTTCGGTATAGGTCTGATCGCCCTCGAAATCGTGCAGCGACGTCTTGATCATGTCTCCGGCGCTTTTGTCGGGGCACACGACATGAACGGTGTGTCCCACCGCTTCCATCGCCTGCTGATAGACGAAGATTTCATACTCCTCGGTGAAATCACCGGTCAGCATCAGGATTTTTTTGGCTGGCATGTCTTTTCCTCTCGGCTTGTTTCAGGGGGAGGTGCACTGCGCGCCTCCTTCCCGGTATCGAAATCGGCTCAGAACGGGGAGTAGAATTCGTAGGCGGCAGGCTGGGCGAACAGCGGCGCGCCGCGCTTGAGGGTGCCTCGGGCAAGCAGCATCGCCAGGCTACTCGAACGCAGGCAGGAGCCTGTCCCGCGAATTTTCGATGTGCGCACGCATGCCTTTTTCGGCGGCGTCCGGATCGCCCGCGGCAAAGGCAGCGAGAATAGCCTCGTGCTCGTCGAGCGCCTCTTCGGTCACCCTGGAGTGATACATCAGCCGGAAGATATGGAAGTGGGTATGCTGGTGATTCAGTGTCTCGCGAATGAGTTCGTTTTGGGCGAACTCGACGATCTTGTCGTGGAAGATCGCATCCTGACGGGCGAAGTTCGAATAGCGCAGGCGTTCGTCTTTCCCCACCCGCCGAGCCATGACGCCGGCCGCCTCCTGCAGCGCGGCAAGGCGCTCGCCGTCCATTGTTGCGGTGGCTTTGGCCGCGGCGGCAGGTTCAAGCAATAGACGCAGCTCGTAAAGCTCGTCGAAGCGCCGGCGGGTGATTTGCGGGGCGGCGCGATAGCCGATCAGATGGGTTTTCAGAACCAGCCCTTCCCCCTCCAGCCTGCCAAGCGCTTCACGAATGGGGGTATGCGAGACGTTGAATTCCTTGACGAGATTGTCGACGGTGATGCGCGATCCCGGAGCAATCCTCAAGGACATGAGCTGCGCGAAGATTGCTTCGTAAACGTCGCCGGCCAGACTGTTGGCGCGCTGGATACGACCCCTGGCACGGGCTTCATTGTCAACCGTCAGGTCCGTGTTCTGCATCGTTTGCCTCTTGACAGAACCACCCACTAACACGATGCTCCGCGAAACTCAATCCTATATCCTATACGATTTTATTAGAGGGCATCGCATGATCATGACCTGCAGCGCCGAGGTCGGCCTCTGGCACGAAGCCAAGCCTGTCGGCTTCCAACCCGTCTTCGCAGGATCTTGTACATGAGCTTGTTTGCAGCGGCGCGCCTGCCGAGCGAGATTCTGTTCGGCAAAGGCCAGCGCCATGTCCTGCCTGCCATCGCCGCCAAATATGGGCGCCGCGCGTTCGTCTGTACCGATGAGCGCTTCGCGGCGACGTCGCAGTTCGCCGAGATTCTCGCTGGCTTGCACGACGCGGCGATCGAGACGTTGGTCTTCGACCGAACGCTGCCGGATGTGCCGCGCGACAGCGTCGCCGCCTGCATTGCGCAAGCGAAAGATTTCAAGCCGGACATGGTGATCGGCATCGGGGGCGGCAGTTGCCTCGATATGGCCAAATGCGCTGCACTTCTGCTCAGCCACGGCGGCAAGCTCGAGGACTATTATGGCGAGTTCAAGGTACCCGGCCCTACCCTTCCGGTGATCGCAGTGCCGACGACGGCTGGAACAGGCTCCGAGGTGACCCCCGTCGCCGTGATCTCCGACCCGGATCGGACGCTGAAAGTGGGTATCGCCAGTCCGCATCTCATCGCAGCAGTGGCGCTTTGCGATCCGGATATGACGGTGACCTGTCCACCATCCTTGACGGCGATCGCCGGCGCCGACGCGCTGACGCACGCAATCGAGGCCTTCACAGCGGCCAAACGCGGCGCCGACCCTCATTTGCCGCAACAGCACGTGTTCATCGGCAAGAGCGCTCTGACCGATCATTTCGCGCTTCTGGCCATCAGGCTGCTCGGCCGCAGTCTGGAAAAGGCATATCGCGACGGATCGGACGAGGATGCGCGCGCCGACGTCATGATGGGAGCGCTGGCCGCCGGTTGCGCCTTCGGTACGGCGGGAACGGCCGCCGCCCATGCGGTGCAGTATCCCGTTGGCGCGCTTACCCACACCCCGCATGGCCTGGGAGTGGCCACGATGCTGCCCTATGTGATGACCTACAACCTGGCCGCCGCAGCCGCGGAGATTGCCGAAGTCGGCGCTGCTCTTGGCCTCTCCCATCAGGGCGGCGGCGACGCCGATGCCTTGGCGCACGCCACCATCCGTGAGGTGAGCCGGCTGTTTGGCGCCATCGGCATCACACCGACATTGGCCGAACTGGGTCTTCCCGAAGACAAGATCGACTGGACGGCCGAGCAGGCGCTCGGCATCGACCGATTGATCAAGAACAATCCGCGTCCGTTCGACCGCGCCGCGATGCGACAGCTGGTCAGGGCTGCCTATGACGGCGACATGTCCGCCACCATGATGTGATCGACCAGGAGTTCATCCAATGAACATTGCCGCAGGCATATCCGACGAGGATCAAGATATGTTCGACTACGCCACGGTCTCGCACGGTCTCTACATTGGCGGACGCTGGCGGCCCTCATCGGAGGGCCGCGTGATCGAAGTGGTCGATCCCTCGACCGAAGCCGTGATCGCTGCGGTTCCCGACGCCACGCTCGCAGACGCCGCCGCCGCCGTCGACGCTGCCGCGAAGGCGGCGGCCGGCTGGCGCGAGACCCCGCCACGCAGGCGATCGGAAATACTGCGGCGCTGCTTCGAACTGATGACCGAACGGATGGAGACGTTGGCCGCGCTGATCTCGCTGGAGAACGGCAAGGCGCTGCGCGATGCGCGCGGCGAAGTCGCTTATGCGGCGGAATTCTTTCGCTGGAACGCCGAGGAAGCGGTCCGCATCAACGGCGAGTTCGGCCTTGCACCCTCGGGCGCGAACCGGATCATTGTCGACTACCAGCCCATCGGCATTTGCGTGCTCATCACGCCATGGAATTTCCCAGCCGCCATGGCGACACGTAAAATCGCTCCGGCGCTGGCGGCCGGCTGTACGGTGATCCTGAAGCCCGCCAGCGAGACACCGCTGACGGCCTATGCGCTTGCGGCGCTCTACGAGGAAGCCGGCGTGCCGCCCGGCGTCGTCAACGTCCTGACGACCTCGACCCCCGGACCGGTGACGGCGGCCATGCTGGCCGATCCGCGCGTGCGAAAGCTGTCCTTCACCGGCTCGACCGGCGTCGGGCGCGTGCTGCTGGCCGAAGCCGCGAAACACGTCATCTCCTGTTCCATGGAGCTTGGCGGCAACGCACCCTTCATCGTCTTCGACGACGCCGACCTGGAAGCCGCCCTCGACGGTGCGATGGTTGCCAAGATGCGCAACGCCGGCGAAGCCTGCACGGCCGCCAACCGGCTTTACGTCCAGGCCGGCATCCATGATGCTTTCGCGGAAGGCTTGAGCAAACGCATGGCGGCACTCAACGTGGGCCCGGGCACAGACTCAGACACAGAATGCGGGCCGATGATCACCAGGAAGGCTGTGCACAAGATCGACCGGCTTGTGCAGGACGCCGTTGCCCGCGGCGCCAAAATCCTGTGTGGTGGCGGCGTATCTGAAGGCAGAGGCTTTTTCTATCCGCCAACGGTGCTCAAGGACGTGCCGGCCGACGTTGCCATGGCTCACGAGGAGATCTTCGGTCCCGTGGCGCCGATCAGTCGCTTCGAAAGCGAGGCGGATGTCATCTCCAAAGCCAATGACACCGAATACGGTCTCGCTGCCTACATCTATACGCGCGACCTGGGCCGGGGGATGCGCGTGGCATCGAAGATCGAGTCCGGCATGATCGCGCTCAACCGCGGCCTGATGTCGGATCCGGCGGCGCCTTTCGGAGGTGTCAAGCAGAGCGGGCTAGGCCGCGAAGGCGGTCAGAAGCACGGCGTTGCCGAGTTCATGGAGGCCAAGTACATCGCCGTGACCCTGTGAGCGGACATCACGCCAAAGATCCGTTTCGCATTCGCGATCATGTGGTCGAGTTCGATGACATCGTCGCCGAGATCGTTCGCAGAAGCGAGGAGACCAGGGCGAACGTTCCCATGGTCGCCGATGTCGCCTACGGGGCTGACGCCACCGAAACCGTGGATCTGTTCTTTCCCGAGGGCAAACAGGACCGCCTGCCGGTGCACATGTTCATCCACGGGGGCTATTGGCGCATGTTCTCCAAGCGCGACTATTCCTACGTCGCCCAGACCGTTACGAACGCAGGTGCGATCGCGGTCATTGTCGACTACGCGCTGATGCCGACCGTCAGGATGGCCAGGATCGTCGACCAGGTGCGCCGCGCCAAGCGATGGGTATTTGACAATGTCGTACACCATGGCGGCGATCCCGACCTGCTGACCGTTAGCGGTCATTCCGCCGGCGCGCATCTGGCAACAATGCTTTTCGACGGGGACAAGCGGCCTTCCGGCATCAAAGCTGCGCTGCTGCTTGGCGGCCTTTACGACCTGAAGCCACTGCAGATGTCGTTCCTTGCCGCGGAGATCGCGATCACCGACGAGGAGGCCCGCCGATTCTCGCCCATCAATCACAGTTTCGATCCATCCGTGGACGTAGATATCTTGGTCGGCGCCGATGAAACGCCGCCGTTCCACAGCCAGGCCGCACTCTTCACGGACCACCTTGACAAGCAGGGACTGACTGTTTCGCGCACCACCCTTGGTGGGGCCAATCACATGAGCAGCGTCCGTGACCTTGGCTTGGCTGGTACCGAGGCCGCGTCACTGCTGGCCCGCGTCGTGGCCGCCTGAGACTTCCGCCAGAAGCGCTGCTGGACGCGACCGTTCTGCAAAGTAGCGTCGCAGCATCGGGTACCGACGGCGGTGGCGAATCTCCCGCCACCGGTCCCCATACCGTAAGCCCGCCGTCGATGTCGACGTCGACGTGGTTCATGCTTTCCAGCGTGATTGAGCTTGATAACCGATGTCGGCGATCGCCGTCATGCCGGCAGCGCAGTTGAGTTCCCAAAGCCAACCGGCCAAAGATGCCCCTCAGGGGAGAGCGGGCCGGCGTTCCGTAACCTCGCCTTCAGAATATGATAGCCCGCGGCACCCGGAGAAGGGAATCTGCGCTCTCAAACCAGCATCGACTGCTGGGCGAAGATGCCCGCCGTCGCGCCGTGCGATATTGCCAGGGTGACCGATGGCGGCGTGAGGGGGTTGGCGAGGTCGCCCGCGGCGTAGATGCCGGGCATGCTGGTTTCGCGGCGCTCGTCGACCTTGAGGATTACGCCGAGGGGCGTATCGACCGTGGCGAGGCCCAGTGATTCATGCAGGCCTGCGGATGGCTTGTTGCGCGGATGCGCGAACAGGATGTCGACCGCGACATTGGGGCCGGTATCGAGCTTGACGGTGGCGTTATGCCCCCCGTGATGGGCGATCTCGATGATCCGGCCGTCGACGACAGGTATGTTGCGGCGCGCCAGACCGGCCCGGATATCGGGCGGAATGTCGTGACCATCGGCAAAGACCGTCAACCTGTCGGTCCAATCGTGGAACAGCCTGACCTGATTCATCGACTGTGGGCCGGACCAGACGAGGCCCCAATGCTGGCCGGCGACTTCAAAGCCGTCGCAATAGGGGCAGGGCACGATGGACGTGCCCCAGCTTTCGGCAAAGCCCGGAACATCAGGCATCTGGTCGACGACGCCATAGCTCAGGATCAGCCGGCGCGCGCCCAGGCTTCCGCCATCGCCAGTGAGCACGGAGAAATCGTCGATGGCCCCGGACAGGCTGTCGGCCCGGGCATTGACCAGCTTGATCGTGGGATAGCGCGCCAGCTGCCGCCGCGCCTCGGCCAGGATGTCCAGCGGCGGCTTGTGATCGTGGCCGAGCAGGCCATGCGAGTGGCCGGCGAAGCGGTTGCGCGGCAGGCCGGTATCAAGAACGGTGACCTTGCGGCGGGCACGGCCGAGTTGCAGGGCGCCGGCGAGACCGGCAAAGCTGCCGCCGATGATAATGACGTCATCCATGATGGGCTCCGTGTTGTGGATGAGGGGCCGGTTGGACCGGGTTGAAACCTACCCATCGGCTTGCGCATTTCAGAAACTACATGGTATCGTAATCCGAGAATTAGGATACTGTCAAGGACTGGAATTGTCGTGACCGAAAATAGCCAGGGCCGGCGCGGCCGGCCCGCCAACGAGGCGCTTGGCCAAACGATACTCGACGCTGCGTCCGAACTCTTTGTCGAATTGGGGTTTCAAGCGACGACATTGGACAAGGTCGCCCAGCGGGCGAAGATATCCAAGCTCAGCATCTATCGGCACTTCGAGAACAAGGAGGCGCTGTTCAGCGCGGCCATCGCGTCCGGCTGCCATCAATTGTTTGCACCACAGGCCCTTCTTGAAGGCATCGACGGTTCGGTCGAGGATCATCTCATGGCGGTGGGATCATCCCTGCTTCGCACGCTGTTGAGATCAGATGTCCGCAGTGTCGAAGCCATGGTAATGGCCGACCAGACGAATCCAAGGTCCTTAAGCAAGCTCCATTACGAAGCCGGCCCCGCCCATGTCATCGCCCAAATCGAGGCCCTGTTGCGTCAGTTGCACGCGAAGGCGGTTCTGAACGTGCCCGATCCTCTCCGGTCCGCCCGCTTGTTTGCCGCGCTTTTCAAGGGATCCGATCTCCTGATTATCGCACGCTTCGATCAGGCGAGAGCAGCGGACGACAACGAAGTCGAATCCTATTGCCGGTCGGCCGTCGCCATGTTCATGGCTGCGCACGGCTAGCAGTCTGCCCTGCCGCTAATCATTGTATTTCTGCGAAATACTCCGCTAGAGCCGCCGTCGCGATGGCGCCCATCCACCTCGTGTCGATCGCGTCGGGTCGGGCTGCGCGCCCGCCGGTGAGCGGCATCTCCGACCTGCTCCGGTCACACAGCGCTGACCCTTGAGCGCCTCGGCCGACCTGTGAGGGCGAGGAAGAGAATGCCGGTTATGGCCGCGAGAATCGAGCAGATGAGGTGTCGATCTCCGCGAAGGGACACCTGCGGACGGACCTTCTTTGGTACACTTGAGTACGTCCATTCGTGGCTCGGGCTCCAGCGGTTCGTGCCCCGACGCGCCCGCGAAGGCCGCTGGTGCCCGCGACAGATCCTTCCAAGGTGCGGGTCTGGAATGGCCCAAAAATTCTCTCGAGCTCCCGGAACATCGGTCCGCCCCTGTGGTTCGACAAGCAGCGGCACAGTCGATCCAACCAGGCATCGGCCCGCTTAGGACAGGCGCGAGGTCCCTACCCACAGATCTTGCGAAAATAGGAGCAAGCTATGCGAGCGTTGGTCTGGCACGGCAAGGAAGACATACGCTGCGATCAGGTTTCGGACCCGGAAATTGAGGATGAACGTGACGCGATCATCAAGGTGACGAGTTGTGCCATATGCGGCTCCGACCTTCACCTCTACCACAACTATGTGCCAGCCATGCTGCCCGGCGACATCATGGGCCACGAGATGATGGGAGAGGTCGTTGAGGTCGGCAAGGGCGTCAACGGCGCTCTGAAGAAGGGAGACCGCATCGTCGTGCCGTTCACCATAATCTGCGGTGAGTGCGACCAGTGCAAGCGACAGAACTTTTCGGTTTGCGAACGCACAAACCGCAAGAAGAATCTCGGTGACAAGGTGTTCGGGCACACCACCGCGGGTCTGTTCGGCTACACTCATTTGACCGGCGGCTATCCTGGGGGACAGGCGGAATACATGCGTGTGCCGTTCGCCGATGCCACGCACGTAAAGGTGCCTGACAGCCTTACCGACGAGCAGGTTCTCTTCCTCGGCGATATTTTTCCTACCGGATGGCAGGCGGCGGCACAGTGCGACATTGAGCCCACCGATACGGTTGCGGTGTGGGGCTGTGGCCCAGTCGGGCAGATGGCCATACGCAGCGCCCTGCTGCTCGGCGCGAAACAGGTGGTGGCGATCGATTGCCTGCCGGAGCGGCTTTCCATGGCCGCGGCCGGCGGCGCCATCGCCATCAATTTCGCCGAGGAAAGTGTCGTCGAACGACTGCGGGAACTCACCGGCGGAAAGGGCCCGGAGAAGTGCATCGATTGCGTCGGCATGGAAAGCCACGTCTCGCTGGCCCAGCCCGATACCGTCTACGATCGCGCAAAGCAGTTGATGCTGATGGAAAATGATCGACCGCACGTTTTGCGTGAGATGATCTATGTCTGCCGGCCGGCCGGCGTGATCTCGATCCCCGGCGTCTACAGCGGGCTGGTCGACAAGATACCGATGGGACAGGCAATGAACAAGGGGCTCACCTTCCGAATGGGGCAGACCCATGTCAACCGTTGGACCGAGGATCTGTTGCGCCGCATCGAAGATGGCCAGATCGACCCATCCTTCGTCATCACCCATACCGTGGGGCTCGAGCAGGGACCCGAGATGTACAAGGTGTTTCGCGACAAGCAGGACAGCTGCATCAAGGTTGTACTGAAACCGTAGGGAAATCGTCATGAACGTGATTGCCAAACTTACCAACATCACCCGATCGCCTGGCGATCCCAAAGTGCTGAAGACTGGGCAGAGTGCGGTCGCGGCCTCCGATGGCCTTGCCCGCAAGCTCGGCTGGTTCAGCATCGCGCTTGGCGTCGCCGAGCTGGTTGGCGCCGAGCGGATTGCCGGCGCGCTCGGCATGCGCGGCAAGGAAGATCTGATCCGCGCTTATGGGGCGCGGGAAATAAGCAGCGGCATACTCTCGCTTTCAGTGGACAAGCAAGCGGGGCTGTGGAGCCGGGTGGCCGGCGACGGCCTGGATATCGCGACATTGCTGACAGCGTATCGGCCTGGCAACCCAAAGCGCGATAATGTGGGCCTTGCGCTTGCGATGGTCGCCGGCATCACATTGCTCGACATCATCGGTGCGAAAAGCGTGACCGCGCGCCACTCTCGGAGGGGGACCAAGCCACGCGACTACAGCGATCGAAGCGGCTTTCCCGGAGGCACTGCCGCAGCCCGCGACCGTGCCCGCTCGCAGCGCAGCCAGAAGGCCGGCGCAGCCTGATAGAGATTGCGGAACCCTGGCGGCATGCGACCTGGACAGGTGGCATCTCGTCAGGCCCTAACGCCAGAGGTGGTTGCTTTCGGCGAGCCGAGTTTGCTGGAACAGAGTGGACCGTCGCGCGGCCGTTCTCGCCGTCTCCTGGGTCACCGCCGCGCATGGGTTGTGTGGCCGGTGCGTTAAAGGCACGAAGCAAGCAGCGATCCGACCGGCGTCGAGCCTTCCATGTCTCTTGCCTTGGCAAGGTTCCGGCGATCCTCAAGCCGAGCCGCGTTCGGGAAGCTCGGTCTCTTCCGCCACCCCTTTCCGCAGGTCTCGGCGCAAGCGTTCCGCTTCGTCGGAATTATTATCGTCGTCTGTCCGCTCGAGTTCGCGATCGATTGTCTCGCGCGACCCCTCTGCCGGATCCTGTTGCGGAGATGTGTTCGGGCCGGTTTCGATCTTGCCGTCGCCGGGAACGGTGCGGTCGCGAGACTTCGTCATCTTCAGCTTCCCTTTCATCTGTCATCTGCCTCGGCATCTCCGATGGCATGAATTTTGGCCGCTTCCCTGCCGAACCGGATCGTCGACGCTTTGTTCCGGGAAAGCCCCCGCAGGTTCGTGCTGGTCGGCCCCGGGGCATTGGTCGATGCCCTTGCCGGGAAGCATCCTATGCCAACGAGGTCGGCGGCAGCCTCAATCGATGTCGTTATCAACATGTGGGCTGTGAAGGCGTTTTCGGCCCGGACACGCGAGCACGCCAGGCTCGCGGCGAGTTTTCGAACCGAAGCAGATGCGCAGCGTAACAACTGGATGTATACGGAAAAGGCTGCCTCATCCACGACATCGCGCTTTCGGTGATGGCCGGCGGCATGCTCGCCTGGGCGGTCCGGCAGCTGGTAGCGAACTGGTCATAGGCCTTTGCAAAGCCGCGTCGATGAAGCGGGTGCGGTAGCGCTGGTCGGTGTAGCGTCGAGGCATCTGTCAATCGGAGACAAGCGCGACCGCTTTTGGGACCTCACTGTTTTTTCCACCGGGACTCGACATCTCACTATCATAGTTGATTGTGGCTGCCGGTGACCCTGCGTAATGGATAGCCATTCCAACTCTCCAACAGGAAAACGGTATGTTGTATCCGGGTCGGTTTTTGGGGCCAAGCGAGATTGAGATGCTCGCCCAGGTTTGTCACACGGTCTGCAAAGAGCGCGCCCTACCTCTTGCTTCGCAGAACGGAGAGCGCATAGCTGCGCATATACTCAGGCTGTTTATGAATGGCTTGATTGAGCAGAATGAACTGCTCGATGCTGAGAGGAACTGGGCTCTTCGGCTTGACCGTTCGGGCCAGCAGACGATGTCAACTACGCGCACATGAGAGGCCGCGGGTCTCAGTTTGGTTCTTACAGCCGAACACCCGCCGCTATCTGAGATATGTTGCGGGGTTTTCTTCGCCGCGGAGTGATCCGATACAGTGCGCGGAAATCATGGCAATCCTGTTCGCAGTGATTCTGTTGATACGCGTAATCGCAGTCGCATTCTTGGTCGTAGGAAAGCCGCCAAGGCCAGTTGGGAACAAACCTGACGTTTAAGCGTTTGTAGAGCCCTTCCACCGGGCAACTCACCGAAATGCTTCTTGCCGTGCATGATTCGATGTCGACGGCCGTTTTGGCGGGCAGGAGCGCCAATGCGGAAATAGTAGGCGTGGTCGACCTCACCAACAAAGGTGAGGTCGACATCGGCATCACCAGCTTGGGAAGAGCCATCCAGTTCGTGGCCAACGCCTCGGTGCTTGGATACGACATTCGCGGCGCCATGGTCTTCTATGGCGCGCCCGGTACCCCGAGCCTAAGGGCGAGAGAGTGCGAGCGCTTGTGGGCGCAGTTTGGCGGCGCGCTTCTACAGCCGTAGCTCTATCAGGACGTTCGCCCCGCCCGTTCTTGGTATGAACGCGTACGGAACTGAGGCGCTACCCGGCCGCAGCGGGAATGGCTCAGTGGTAGCTCTAGCTGGCGACGCACTAAGCAGCTTTTCGGTGATGGGCTTTGAGCGGCTGAGCCAGCGTGAGAACGTTCGGCCGCATATCTGCCGGTGCCTGCTTTCATGTGACTGGGCGGGGCTATTGGGGAGCCGGGTTGACCACTGGGCCCTTAGCCGAGGGAAGCACACTACGGCAACCTCGCCTTTTGCTGGCTAACATCCTTCCGCTCTCAGGGACCGGACCATGCGCACAACAACAGGGTCATACGGTTTCTTTTCGGATTTCCGATAATTCATTGTGAAAAGCGCGGCACGCTGGTTGCAGACCATAATTGCACGGACGTAGCGAATCTCGCCGTTCTTGACCCCGGAGTAGCTGGCCCATTTCGGGGCTAGGCGCCGATAGGTCAGTCGCCAACCGGCCTTTTCGTCCTCGATCATGCGATGTTCAATCTCGGCGCGAAAACTTGCTTTGCCCAGTCGAGCGCCCCAAACGACCAGAAACGCGTCTCTTGGGCCCTGAAAAGCCGCGCCCTGCTCCGAATTCTGGGTCAGGACGAAATTCGGAGGAATATCGAAACTAAAGCCAAGCTGTCGGACGCCGAAGGGCTGCCACGCCTCGGCCTGAAGCAACGTGGTCCAAAAGAGAAAAATTGTAAGTCCCAGCAGTAGGCGTCGCATCGCTCTGATTTAGCGCTGGCTAACATGGTGTCCAGACGGACAGAGGTCCGTGACATAAAAATATGCATCATGGCCGCGCAGCATATGGACGCGGGATTCGCGATTGACGGCGTGCGGTCGAAACGGCTTCCGTCCCACGAAAGGAGAGGACGCAGAGGGAATTAGTGCGTCGGTATGATCGACTGACAGAAAATTGGCGAGGCCGAATGTCCAACGTTCATTGCCCGCAAAAATGGGCGCCGGTTCCTCTTGTGCCTAGGGAAGAGGAGCCGAATTATTCCCTGGCGAAGACCCTGATCTACCTCAGACGGGGGCATGCCTCAGTAACTTCGCCGTGACCTGATCCCTTCGGGGAACAATCACATCGAGCTCCAGTTTGGCCTTCAAGCGAAAGCACTGATGGAGCATGCCATGAGATTTCCACACAGCACGACGGCCGCGGCCGCCGTTTTCATTGCCCTGACCTCCCCCGCGCTCGCCCAGACAAGCGGAACACCATCACCCTCGACACCTGCACCCGCTCCGGCAACCGAACCGCCGGCCGCCGGACAGTTGCCGGATGCGACCGGACAAGCGGATGGACCAACACGCGAAATGATCCGCCAGATGGTTGAGCAAGCTGTCCGTGAGCGACTGCAGCAGGATCGCGGTTCCGAAGAGGGTTTCCGCGAGGAAGATAGTCGCAACTATCAAGGCGATCGCAACGAGGATGCTGACCGCCACGATGAAGATGGCGACCGTTGGCAGAACCACGGCGACCGCGATCGTGGACACAGAATGGCTGGACGCTGGCATCATCAGATGATGCGCGGTGCCGGCATGCGACTGATGTTCGGGCTGTTGGACACCGATGGCGACGGATCGGTGTCCGAGGACGAGGTTCAACGCGCGGTGGGCAGGATGTTCAGTAGCATTGACGAGAATGGTGATGGCAAGATCGATGTGAACGAGATCCAGTCCTTCATGCATGGCTCCAGCATGCATGGCACTGATAGCGAGGACACGCCGTAGCTGTCTTCAAAGGGAATGCCCTCCCTCGGACAAAGCGGGCGCGTGGCGGCCGATCCCGAAGCGGTGTCTCTTGGCTGTTAGGCGCCCGGCCAGCACCCTTTAGGCTTGAGCTATTCCCGCAGTCCCGCTAGACGCCAGCCGTGACAAAAAAGGCTTCGCATTGCTGATCGAGGAACGATCGAAGCCGACCAACGCAAGGTCACTCGGGCGCTCGGTCTTCCAGCAGAACGAAGGATGCGGCGATCAAGTCGTCGCCATTGATACGTCCTTGGCTGTCCTCCAACATAGTTGCAACCTTGTGGAAGGCCATCATTTCACCCGCGTCAATCTGCGCTTCACGCATCTTGGCTGTGAGATCAGCCACGCGATTTCCTAACGAATGTGATTTTGCAGTCTCGCAATTCGACATGATTAGTCATCCTTTGCCTTGGGGTTTCACGCTGCCGAACGCAATGCTTCAGCGGATGTTCCGAATTTGGCCATCAGTCTTATGGGATAGGACTTGCGTCTGATGGCGGTTGGAAGAAGCCCGAACGGCGGAACACGCAGCCGGACGCCGAATTGGAAACCCACCGTCGATCGAAGTCCCTTGTCGCCGGTTGAGATCCCGCCATCTTCACTGTCGAGAGGGTGGCGGGATCGCCTTCCGAGGAGCGAGCGCATATGAGGTAATAGATATTTGGCAGATGTACTCACGGCCATCCTGCTCGCTTCTTTTGTCTGCGCATGTTCATTCTTTTCGCGAAACCCCATCTCTCCAACAACACGCAACAACCGCGTTGCTACCCACGATTGATGCGATGACAACTGCATCAACAAAGCAAAGCCTCTTCGCCTAAGGTGCGATTGCCGCGGGCTTTCGACTTGAAGGTCGTCCAACGCGCCCGGTGGTCAGGCCATGGCGTTCAGCGGGAGCCAGGTAGACTCATCGCGAAAATCCCGCAGCGAGGCATGTCGCAAGTCCTCCTCGACGCGTGCGGATACTGGAATCCGCCTGGCTCGTTGTGACAGGCATGCGAAGATGAGTGTCGGCGCATGGACGCGGAAAAACCCGCCAGCGTGAGCCGGCGGGCCTTGTGATGGGATGGCCCGCGCGTGCGGTCAAGGCTGCGCGGGCCGACCATGATGAATGAGGGGACATCTTGGTCACCGGCACGACCGATGAAGAACGAGCCGGGTGTGACAGAACACCCTTGGAGCGAGGATGTTCCCGTCCGCACAAAAAAGCTCGCCGGCGTGAGCCGGCGGGCAGTCGCTATTTTGCCGTCAAGCGGACAGACCGCTTGCGGCCCACCCACTGCACCATTTTTCCACTTTGAGCCGAAATCATTCTCAACTATGGTTCGCCAGGCTTAAGGCATGGGGGATTGCCGATGGTTTTATCACGCAGGGGTGTCGTGCTCGGCGGTCTGGCGCTGGTCGCGGTCGGTGGAACCAGCAATATTGTTCAAGCCGCGGGGGCAAAATCCTTTTTCGCCGGTACCGCCAGCGATAACGATTTCGTCTATCGCAAGACCAACTTCGCCAAGATCGACAAGAGATGGCATCGCCAGATCGTCAAGTATTTCAGCAGCGAGCCGGTCGGCACCGTCGTGGTCGATACCCGCCACCACTTCCTCTACCTCATCATGGAAAACAAGACTGCCATCCGCTACGGCGTCGGCGTCGGCAAGGAAGGCTTCAAATGGTACGGCCGCGCGACGATCGATCGCCGCGCGCTGTGGCCGCAATGGGTCCCGCCCCCCGAAATGCGCGAGCGCAAGCCGGACCTGCCGCCCATGATCGCGGGCGGCGCGTCCAACAATCCGCTCGGGCCGCGCGCGCTCTATCTGTACCGCGACGGCGCCGACATCGGCTACCGCCTGCATGGCACGCTGGAGCCATGGAGCATCGGCACCGACGCTTCCAGCGGCTGCATCCGCATGTTCCCCGAAGATATCATCGACCTCTACCAGCGGTGCCCGATCGGCACCGCGGTGGAGGTCCTGCCGCACATCGCCGATCAGGCGCCCGCTTCCACCACTGTCGAATGATTGGCGCATCATGAACCGCATGATTGAAAACACGCGCCGGCTGCTCGCCGCCGGCCTGCTGGTTCTGGCCGCATCCTGCTCGACCAGCAACACGCTGGCCCCGTCGACGCCTGACGTCACCAACGCCGAGATTGCCGGCTTCCAGAACGTGCAGCCGGGCAGCGAGGAGGATTTTATCCTCAATGTCGGCCGCCGCACCTACTTCACGAAAGGTTCGGCCGCGCTCGATTCTGTCGCCAAGGCCACCCTCGACACCCAGATCGCCTGGCTGACAAAGCATCCGCGCTGGCTGCTCAAGCTGCAGGGTTTCGCCGACGATCCCGGCGCAAGTGAAACGGCGCTGTCACAGCAGCGCGCCGATGCGGTGATGGACTACCTCGCCGCCGGCGGCATAGACCGGAACCGCATGTGGGCCAAGGGCTACGGCAAGGACAGGCTCGTCCGCGACTGCCCCGACTCCGCCTGCAGGTCGCAGAACCGCCGCGTTGTGTCTAATTTGCGCGATGAGAGGGACGAGTCGTAGAGGCTGCTGTTTTGCTGGCCGCCAAATCAGTCTCACAACGCGACGGCGGCATGGCTGCAATGCGCCTATCGGGGACATTCACCCAGCGTTTGCCCCCCCCGAAAGCTGACGCTCCGGTGAACCCGGAATGAAGTCAGCTTCCCGTCTACCAACCTCCGGCTCAGGGCCTGGTGGGAGGCTTCGGCATGCGCCTCGACCAGTTTGCGGACGTGGCGGTTGTCCGCGATCCTGATCGGCATGAGCCTCGCCACATGTCGGTGTGCTACGGGGAGTGGGCGCCGTGGAGCTGGCAGGTACGCTCGCTCAAAGCATCGGCCGTCCGCCGGTGACCTCGTAGAGTGCGCCGGTGGTGTAGCTCGATCCTTCCGAGGCAAGCAGCACATAGGTCGCTGCAAGCTCTGCCGGTTGCCCGGGACGCTTGAGCGGCGTGTTCTTGCCGAACTCCTTGACCTTCTCAGAGGGCATCGTCGACGGGATCAGCGGCGTCCAAATCGGCCCGGGAGCGACCGCGTTTACCCGAATGCCGCGTTCAGCTACCAGTCCTGCAAGTCCGGCGGTGAAGTTGGCGATCGCTCCTTTGGTAGTGGCGTAGGCAAGCAGTGCCGGCGATGGACTGGTCGCGTTGATTGAGGATGTGTTGATGATGGTCGAGCCGGCTTCCATGTGCTTCACTGCTTCCTGGGACAGATAGAACATCGCATAGACATTGGTGCGAAAGGTGAGATCCCATTCCTCCGCGCTGATGTCCTCAAGCTTCTCGAACGACGCCTGGTGGGCTGCATTGTTGACGAGGATGTCCAGGCGCCCGCATTCATCGATAGCTCGCTGCACAAGCGACCGCGCGAAGATTTCGTCCGAGATGTCGCCGCGTGCGAGCACCGCCTTGCGCCCCGCTTCCTCGACCAAGCGCGCCGTCTCCTGCGCATCTTCGTCCTCTTCAAGGTAGGAGATGATGACGTCGGCGCCTTCGCGTGCAAATGCGATAGCCACCGCCCGGCCGATGCCCGAGTCCGCGCCGGTGATCAGCGCGACGCGGTCCGTCAGCTTACCGCTGCCGCGATAGCTCTCCTCCCCGTGGTCGGGCCGTGGATCCATCTCGTCGGTGTAGCCGGGCATGTCCTGCTGCTGTTCGGGAAGCGGCGGCTGAGGATATTTCTGCTGGGCATCCTGCATGTCAGGTCCTTTTTTGGTTGGAGTTGCGGTTGTGTCGATCCGGTTCCGTGATCGGTCCCTTGGCGGCTTTCGAGCCACCGCCCCATTCCTCGGCCTTGCACGCTTGGTCGCCGCCCATGAGGTCTGGCGAACCGCGATTTGCGGTGCCGCTGTCGGTCTTGTTCAACTCGTGCTCCTTCTTGCGTGTGGTCAGTCTTTCTCGCCGGCGGTAATCATCGACCTCAGCGGCTCTTGCGCCACATTCGCCTCGATTTCCGCGCGTCCGGGGGTATCCGGTAGCGCCTTGCGGAAATTTCTCGCATAATCCGGTGGCATCTTCGGTGGCATCATCGGTTCGTACGGGTCGACCACGGCCTCGATGACCACCGGACCCTCAGCAGCCAGGGCAGCGTCGAGAACACCTTCCACCTCCTCGGCGCGAGAGACGCTGTAGCCGATGCCGCCCATGGCTTCGGCGGCCATGGCGAAGTCGATGGGCTGGAGTTCGCAGGCGAATTGCGGGTTACCGAGGAACATCATCTGCTCCCAGGCGATCTGATTGAGCATGCCGTTCTTGAGCACGAGCACCTTGAGTGGGACCCGGTACCGAACTGCCGTCGAGAACTCGCCGAGTTGCATCGCGAGACCGCCGTCGCCGACGACCGCGAAGACCGGCCGGCCGGGAAAGGCCAGGCCCGCGGCGATCGCATAGGGCAGTCCGCATGCCATCGAGGCCAGCGCGCCCGAGACGCCGAAGGCCTGCCCGTCACGCAGCTCGATATGGCGGGCCGCCATCTCGGTGTTCTGGCCGGAATCGGCAACAAGGATCGCATCATCGGGCAATCGTTTCCCAAATGCGCGTGTAACCACCTGGGGCTTGAGCGAAGTGGCGGCCTTTTGCTCCGACTGCGCCATCATCTCGCGCCAGCGTCGCATGCCCGCCTGCGCCTTCTCGAGGAAGCTGCGATCATCCTTGCGCTTCAGGCGCTTGTTCAGCAATCGCAGCGTCACGGCGGCATCGCCGGCAAGGCCGGCCTCAACGGGATAGCGCAGGCCGATGCGCTGCGGGTCGCGCTCGATCTGCACCCCGCGCGCCTGTCCCGGCTTCGGGTAGTATTCGATGTAGGGAAAGGTCGAGCCGACGACGAGCAGCGCGTCACATTCCTCCATGATTTCCTGCGACGGCAGCGTGCCGAGAATTCCGATGCCGCCAGTCGTCAGCGGGTGATCGTCGGGCAAGGCAGCCTTACCGAGCAAGGCCTTTGCGACGGGGGCACCAAGCAGCTCCGCCGTCTCTTCCAACTCGTGCCTGGCACCAAGCGCGCCCCGACCGGCGAGGATCGCGACTTTCGTCGCGCCGTTCAGGATCTCGGCGGCTTTCGCAAGTTGTTCTTCGTCGGGAAGCCTGCTTCCTTCGAACCAACGATCCGGCGTATGCGACGGTTTGTTGCGCTTCGAGCGCTTGGCCTGGTCGAGCGTGTGCTCCTGCACATCGCTAGCGATCGACAGATGCGCAACGCCGCGACGTGCCAGCGCCGACCTGCAGGCGAGACCGGCCAGGCTTTCCATATGCGCCGCGTCGGAGACCTGCGCGTTGAAGACGGCGACATCGCTGAAGACGCGCGTCAAGTCGACATCCTGCTGGGTGAAGGTCTCGATGAGGTCGTGGAACTGCATGCCGGTAATGGCGAGCACCGGCGCTTGGTCGAGCTTGGCATCGTAGAGTCCCGTCAGGAGGTGTGTGCCGCCAGGGCCGGAAGTTGCGAGGCAGACACCGAGCTTGCCTGTCCATTTTGAGTAGGCGCACGCCATGAACGCCGCGGATTCCTCGTGCCGCACCTGAATGAAGCGGATGCGGTCCTGCCGCCTGCGCAGCGCCTCCATGATGCCATTGATGCCGTCGCCCGGCAGGCCAAAGATGATATCGACGTTCCAGTCGATCAGCGTCTCGATGAGGATGTCCGCGGCGGTCGGCATGTCTCAGTCCTACCGCGATGCGGATCCCGACGCCTGGCTGCTCTTATTCGCGGTCTTGTCAGTCTTACGCTGGTCCTTGTCGCCGCCGCGATTGCCGCGATGCAAGTCGTCGGAAGATTGAGCGGTCTTGCCGTCTTCCAAATTAGTGGCCATGCGCAAAGCTCCCTTCATCCGGCCTGCCTAACCAGAAAGTCGGTGAGATGTTCCGTGCCCGAAGGCAAGGCCGCCTACTCAGGTGCCCAAGGGAAACGTGTCAGGTATTACCACTCGATGAGGCGTGTTCGGCAGTCAGCGGCTGAACAGGCGAGGTGCGATCGAACCAGACGAAGGCATCGAACTGTTGCGAGGCCGAGGATTGCACGTAGTGGCCGAGGCTGCCTGATCGCCAAAAGCTCTCGCGGCAGAGCTGGCCGATGTTCAGGTCGCGTCTTCGCAGGTCCCTATAGCCAGAGCGCAACGCCGCCCGGACCGTCCCCATAGGCGAACTCCTCGCACCCCTCGTCGACGAATTTCCCGCGCGGGATTCCGCCTCAGTGACGAAAGGACTCGTTCGTCGCGCACACCGCGGCGGGCGATGTGCGCCTCGACCATGCGGTGCCTGGCGTGCCGGTAGTCTGGCATGGCTCCTCGATAGCTTTAAAAAGACGGCAGGCTTAGTCGTCCTGCCTGCGCTTGTGGTGCTCGCTCTCCTGGTTTTCGCCGCGGATCATCTGGCGATCGTCCTTGTCGGTCAATTCCACGCCCTCGTCGCGTAGATTGGCGCCGTCTTGCCGCGCCTCACGCTCCTGCTTGGATCTCTTCAGCTCATCCTCGGCATTGAAATCGTCGCCGGCATTGCTGGTGTTCTCGCGCTTTTCGATGATGCGCAGCTGCTGCTCGTGGGTCTTCCGGCCGGCCATGGCAAGGTGCCTCCTACTTGTTCGTGCGTCCGGTCTGGTCAGGGTTGATGCCGCCCTGAGGCGTGACGTCGTTCTCGACATCGCCTTCGAACGTATTGTCCCCATCGAGAGCATCGTTCTCGTCGAGCATATCGCCGCCCTTGACCGCGCCCTTCGAGGTGCCGATTCCCGGGTTGTCTCGCAGATCCTTGTCCGTGGGCTGTTTAGTCTTGGGGTGTTGGTTGGTCATGGAATTTCTCAGCGCTGGTTGAGCTTGGACGAAAGACGGTCCTGGCGCTGTCCAACTTCAACGTGGAGAAAATGTTCCGGAACATATTCGCTGTGTCAGGTTCGGTGCGCGTAAGCGGCCAGGCGGCCGCCGTCTCGGCTAGCGAAACTCCAAGCATGCCACATTACATCCCATTCCGAGGCGAATTGGCGGGCTAAAGTGAAAATCGAGACGGTCGAAAGCTTGCAAGGAGTGGGTGCTCTGTTCCGGTGGCGATCTCGGTTGCAAGCAGTTCGCCGGCAATCAAGCCAAGTGTTGCGCCGCTGTGGCTGAAGGCGACGTAATACCCCTCGATCTCCCGCAACTGGCCGAAGACCGGCTCGCCGTCTCCGGGGATTGGCTTGGGCCCGACACCGTAGCTCTCCAATTCCAATTTCGGATGACCGTCGAGAACATTCGACGCTTCGTCGAGAAGCCCCTGGATGGTCGATGCTTTTACGCGATAAGTCCCGTCCGGATTGACTACCACCTGTTCTTCCGACCAGGCAGAATCGAGCGCGAGGGCGCCATCAGGCGTCGGCCGGATGGCGACACGCGGCGTGTTGAGCACGGCGCGTAGCGGCAAGTCGACTGGCTTGGTCCTGACCAGCAGCGCGATTGGTGTCCCATCGGCAATACGCTGACCGGCCACGGCAACCATTCGCGGCACATCCGCACCGGTCGCCAGAAGCACCGCGTTGGCGGCGAAGCTGACCCCGCTGGTGGTGGTGACGCCGGTGGCGCGGCCGTTGGCGACGGTGACGGTAGCGCTTCCGGCCTCGGTGACCACCTGGCCGCCCCGCTCCACGAATTCCGCGATCAATATTTCGATCAGCGACGGCAGGTCGACCCAGCCCTCACCCGCGTTGAAGATCGCGCCTTGAGGCGTGACAGCGCTTGCGCAGACACCCGGCGTGACCAACCTTATGGCGTCCGCGGACAGATGCTGCGCATCATAGCCGAGACGTTTTTCGTGAGCGAAGACATCGGCGATCTCGTTTGAGGCATCGTCCGCATCCCACGTCAGGCCACCGTCGAAACGCAGCCAGGCGGCATCCGGGCATCGCGCCGACAAACTGCGGTAGCGGTCGATACCGATCATGCGCAGGCGATGATATTCAGCCGAGCGCCTGCGCGCCGAATTGATCCAGGCGAGCGAGCGGCCGGAAGCTCCCTTGGCGAGCGGTCCATCATTGACCAGCACGGTCTCGATGCCGAGCCTTGCAAGATGAACGGCCGAGGAGACGCCAAAAATGCCGCCGCCGACGACAACGACCTTGGAAACCTGATGTGATGCAGCCATGAGATATCTTTCACTGGTGGAGGTTGGTTTGGGCGGCCGTCTTGAAGGGCTCATGCGTGATCAAAGCACTTCGGCAAGGAAGTGCTTCAGACGTGGGCTTTTCGGCGTGTCGAAAATCGCTGCAGGCGTGCCGGCCTCGATGATGCGGCCTTCATCCATGAAGACGACCTGATCGGCGACCTTGCGGGCGAAGCCCATTTCATGTGTCACCACGACCATTGTCATGCCGCGCCGGCCGAGATCCGCCATGAGGTTGAGCACGCCCTTCACCAGTTCGGGATCGAGTGCGCTTGTTACCTCATCGAACAAGATGACCTCCGGGTCCATCGCCAATGCACGAGCGATTGCCACACGCTGCTGCTGGCCACCGGAAAGGCTCCCTGGACGATGGTGTTTGCGGGTCGCAAGCCCGACGTCGGCAAGGCGCGCCTCGGCGATGCGCTCAGCTTCCTGTACAGGGAGCCCCTTTACCTTGGTCAGCGACAGCATGACGTTTTCGAGCGCGGTGTGGTCGGGAAACAGATTGAACTGCTGGAAAACCATCCCGACACGCCGGCGCAGTTTTTCAGGCTTCATCGCCAGGATGCTCGCACCATCGAGCAACACCTCACCGCCCTTGGGCTCGACCAGGCGGTTGAGGCAGCGCAGCAGGGTCGACTTGCCCGAACCTGATGGGCCGATCACGCATGTGACCGTGCCAGGCTTGACTGCCAGGCTGACGCCTTTGAGAACATCGAGGTCGCCATAGGCCATGTCGAGATCGGTGATGGCGAGACTGCCGCCCTTGAAGCGGGGCAGCGCTGAGCGGGCATCAGAGCCGGCCTCCGAAGGTGCACTGCCGGTGGCGCCCTCCAGTTCGCTCACTTCGGCCAGGCCGCTGATGACGAGGCCGGCCTTTTGCTTTCCGACCCGCAGCGAGTTGTCGATGTAGTTGACCACATGGGTCAACGGCACGGTGATGACGAGATAGAACACGCCGGCCAGAAGCAATGGCGAGAGGTTTCCGGTGACCACTGCCTGGTCCTGACCGACACGGAAGATCTCGCGCTCCGAGGCGAGCAGACCGAGGAAGTAGACAAGGCTTGAATCCTTGACGTTGCCGATGAACTGGTTGACGAGGGCCGGCAAGACGCGGCGGATGCCTTGCGGGATCACGATCAGGCGCATGCCTTGGCCGTAGCTCATGCTGAGCGCCCTGCAGGCCTCCATCTGCCCGCGCTCGACGCTCTGGATGCCCGAGCGGAATATTTCGCCGATATAGGCGCCGGCGATCAGGCTCAGCGCAAGAATGCCGAGCGGAAAGGGCGAAGGGCCGAAGATTTCACGGCCGATGCGGGCAAAGCCCTGGCCTATCAGCAGGATGGTGACGATCGCCGGCAGCCCACGGAATATATCCGTGTAGACCCGCGCCGGAATGCGCAGCCAGCGCGATTGCGAGATGCCCATGACCGCCAGGATCATGCCGAGAATGACACCCAGCACCGTCGACGCGGCGGCGAGGATCAAGGTGTTCTTCAATCCGATGGTGATCATGCTGGGCAGCACGTCCGCCATGGCCTGCCAGTCGAGGAAACTGCGCCGCAGGTTTTCGAGCCAGTTCATTCGCCCCCCTTTCGGTTGCGCTATTCACATCGTCCGCATCAAGGACGGCGGCGTAATCCGGCCGCCGGCATGAGAGCCAGCGGCCGGGTACGGTCTACTTCTTGGGAAGATACTGGTCGGGCATCGGCGAGCCGGGGAACCACTTTTCATAAAGCGTTTTCCAGGTGCCGTCCTGCATGGCCGCGTGAAGGGCGGTGTTCAGCGCATTGCGGAGCTTGTCGTTGCCCTTGCGCAGGACAAAGCCGGCCGGCGCGTCAAAGGAAGGAATATTGACCGCGATCTTCAGGTTCGGATAGCGAACGCCATAGTCCTTGGCGGCCTCGTAATCGAGGAAGTGGGCATCCACGGTTCCGTTGTTAAGCGCCGAAACGGCGGAGTTGTTGTCGGGGAATTTGACGAGATCGGTTCCGACAAAATTCTTCGCCGCGTAGATTTCCTGGAGCGTGCCTTGTACGACGCCGAGACGTTTGCCCTTGAGCTCGTCCGCCGACGTGATCGCCTTGTCGGCAGTAAGCACGGACAGATAGCCTGCGATATACCCGTCGGAAAAGTCGACGGTCTTCTTGCGTGCTTCCGTCGTGCCGATTGCCGCGACCGCGACATCGAAACGCTCGTTTGCAACCGAAGGCATCAGCGCCGAGAATTCCTGGCCGGTGAAGATCACCTGGTCGGGCTTGAAGCCAAGGCGGCTCGCGACGTTGCGGAACAATTCGATGTCGAAGCCGGTGAACGACCCATCGGCCTGGGTGAAAGCGTAGGGTTTGGCATCGCCCATGGTTCCGACGCTGATGACCTTCGCATCAATGAGGCCATAGGGATTGTCATCCGCGGCGGCCGCTCCTGAAACCAGCCCGGCGCCGACGCACATCGCCATAAGAGCCATTGCGCCGGTTCTGACCGGGCACATCAACGACTTGAGAATTTCTTTCCTGCTCATGTCTTTCTCCACTCTGAAGGTCTGTTCTTCTTGGTATTTCCGTCGAGCCGCCATCTGGCGCGCCGACATGCCCTTGCCGAAATCACGGTCCGTCACGCCTCTCGGCTCCACTCCCTTAAAGAGACCGGTCTCATATTGCGTGAGACCGGTCTCTTTGTTAATCGTTATCGCCACGTTGACCTCCCGTCAACAACTCTTGTAGTCGTCATCCGATGAAAAGAACCGCCCCCAAGACCCCGTCGATAACGGTCAGCGACGTCGCCCGCGCGGCCAATGTTTCGAAAGCGACAGCCGCGCGCGTGCTCGGCGGATACGGCGTCGTCAGCGACATGATCCGCGCGGAAGTCATGGCCGCGGCCAAGGCCTTGGACTATCGTGCGAACGAGCTCGCCCGCAGCATGACGACCGGCCGCTCCGGCATCATCGGCGTGGTTGTCGGCGACATCGAGAACCCGTTCTTCAGCCTCGCGGTACGCGGCATCAGCGACGCGGCAAAGGCAGCCGGGTTCAACGTCATCCTGGCCAATTCCGGCGAGAAGATCGAGGCGGAAAAGGCGGCCGTGAAACTGCTCATCGGCAAGCGCGTCGACGGGCTGATCGTCACGCCGTCGGAATCGCGCGACATCGCGCACCTGCGCGATATCCACCGCTCGGGCCGACCGCTTGCCCTGCTGGATAGGGCGCTGGCAGATCTGGATGTCGATACGGTCACGACCGACGATCGCGGCATCGCCATGCTGGCGACCCGCTTTCTAGCCGATGCCGGCCACCGCAACATCGCCTATGTGACCGCGGTCGACGCCGAAGGGCACGAGTACCGCGATCTCGGGCAGATCTACACCTCGTCGGTCCGTGAGCGCATCGACGGTTTCCTCACCGTGTGCCGAGAGGCCGGACTTGATCGGCCAGAACGCTTTGTTCGCCTTGGCGCGACAAGCCCCACCGAAACGCGCAGGGTTGCCGGCGAGATGCTGTTGGCGCCGGATCGGCCGACGGCGATCCTCGCCTCCGACAGCGTCATTGCGCTGGAGATCTTCAAGGTGACCCGCGAGCGCGGCCTGCGGGTTCCCGACGACATTTCGCTCATCACTTTCCATGATGCGGACTGGACGAGCGTCACCACGCCGCCCATCACCGTTATCGACCAGCCCGTCTACGCGCTTGGCAAGAGCGTCGCGGAATTGCTCATCCGGCGATTGAAGGGAGATTCCCGCCCGGCGGAAAGGCTCGTTTTGCCGACCGCCATCATTACACGCGGATCCGTTGGCCCGCCCTCGGATGGAAAGCCGCAAGTGCGCCAAGCATAGGCCTGACGGCGGTACGGCCCACATGAATACGTTAGAACAAGGTCGACGCACTCCGCTTTAAGAATGTACGTCGATCAACCCAGCAAGCACCCTGATCGCAATGCCGCGTCCACCGTCATCGGGACGGCACGTGCCGGCTCATGGTTTGAAGAGCATGACGATGAGCCAGATGCCCGGCTACTTCTTGCGCCTGCCTGGCTTCAGGGCCGCCAGAAGACTGCTGATCCTGCCGGCCTTGCGGTTGCGGATCTCGGCCTCGTTCTTGCGGCGCACCGCGGCGCGGACAAGCCTGGCGCCGAGATAACGCAAAGGCTCGGGCGGCAGCGACATGCGCCGCTCGATGCCGACCAGACCGCTTTCGCTCCAGCGATCCTTTCGCTCGAGCACCAGGCTCGCCAGAATGCGTCCGGCTATCGGCGTCTGCGCGATGCCGGTGCCGTTGAATCCCATGCCGTAGAAGATATTGGGATAATCGCGCAGGTGGTCGAAGACAGGAACGTGTTCAGGCACGCAGTCGATCGGCCCCGACCAGTCATATTCGATCGCCACACCGCGCAGCGACGGGTAGACCCGATGCAGCTCTCGCATATTGTCGCGGCCGTGCTCCGGGCTGCGGTTGAAGCTGGCGCCGAAATTTCCACTGAAGGCGACGTTGCCGCTGCCACGACCGAAGACCACCCTGCCCCCGATGGTGCGCTGATAGTAGAGCACCTGGGCCTGGGAATCGCAGATCGAGGCACCGTCGCGCCAGCCGATGCTGTCGAGCAGTTCGGGAACGGCGGCAGTGGCAATCACCTCGCTGCCGACCACATAAAGATGCCGCCGCAGTTCCGGCAGCGCGGAAAGCCAGGCGTTGGCGGCAAGCACGATTTTGTCAGCCCGTACCGCGCCATGCGCCGTGCGCACCGTGCATGTCATGCCGGGTTCGATGGCGAGGACCGGGCTGCGCTCATGGATGATGACGCCGCGTGCCAGTGCCAACTTGCGCAATCCGATGGCAAGTTTGGCGGGATGGACCGTGCCGGCAGTGGTCTCGACCACGCCGACATAGGAGGCCGATGAACCGGTGCGGCGTTGAATGTCCTCGGCTGTCAGCGGGCTGAAACGGTTTTCTCCAACAGCCGCCGTCAAGGCCACGGCGGTCTCCCAAGCGCCTTCCTGCGCAATGGAGCTTGCTGTCCACAACCATCCGTCCAGCCTCAGGTCCATGTCTATGGTGCCGTTTTGCTGCAGCGCCTTCAGCTCCGCGATCGATGCCACCGTGTCGGCGCACAGCAGGCGCGCTTCCTCGAGACCGACGACCGCACTGATCTGGTCGATTTCGGCGAACCATGAATGGACCTGACCGCCGTTGCGCCCCGAGGCCCCCGATCCGCACAGATCGGCTTCAAGGATGACCACCCGCGTTTGCGGCGCCAGTTCAAGGATCCGCAGCGCCGTCCACAGACCGGTATAGCCGCCACCGACGATCACCACGTCGGCGCGCTCGTCGCCTCGCAATGGCTCGGTCGCAGGGGCGGCGGTAATGTCCTGCAGCCAAAACGACCGGTCAGATGCAAGCGCGACCGCAGGCTGTCGCAAACGAAGTGTACTCACGCTTGGGCTCCCTGCGCATCGACAATGAAGCTGGCATATTTGGCTCGCAGCCAATCGGGTATCGGACGCGGTCTCTGGGGAAACCCGCCGAGATGGGTGCAGGTCTGTGCCGCCGCGATCGACGCCCTGTGCAATGCCTCCAGGGCGCCAAGGCCGCCGAAATGGAAGCCGGCGAGGAAGGTGGCAATAAAACTGTCGCCGGCGCCACACGTATCCACGACATCGACAAGCGTCGCCGGCGCATGCACGACATTCGTGCCATCGTCGAAGTAGGAGCCGCGTCGACCACAGGTCAAAACCACCTGCCTTGCGCCGGCCGCCCTGAGCGCGCCCAGCGATGGCTCGATGGGAACATCGACATCGTCCGGTCCGGACGCAAACAAAAGCGGGACACCGTCGAGCGGCAGCGCCATATGGGCGGTCGATAGATCGATGCTGAACGGCACATGGTCCGCCACCAATCGTTGAACAAGGTGCTTGTTGGCGTTGGTGCCGAGATGCACCCAGTCGGCCGCGGCGATGACCGCATAATGCGCGGGCACCGGCATGAAGTTTTCGCCCACACCGAAGGATTCGTGCAGGAACTTCCGGTCGCCGGATTCATCGCGCAGCAAGGTGACGGCCGTATCGCCGGGACGCCGTTCGACGTCGTCGGGGGATAGGCCGGCACCTGCCAGCTCGGCAAGCACCACGTCGCCTTCGGGATCGTTCCCGACGGCGCCGAAATAGCGCGCGGCCCAGCCGTTGCGCCGCCATTGCACCGCGACATTCAAGGCGTTGCCGCCCACCGTCATCAAGTTGTTGGTCAAATAGGCATCAAGGCAATTGTCCCCGACCGCGGTAAGCTCCTTCGACATCATGCCGGCACCGTTGCGCGATTGAGGTATGGCGCGATGGCGCCAAGGCAGCGTGTCCAGGCTTTTACCGGATCGAGCGCGTAGGAGCCGTTGCCGAACGGCTCGAAGGTGAATTTTCCGGCATAGCCGAGGCGCGCGAGCTCGCTGACGTAGTGGCCAAGCGGCAGCGTGCCCTCCCCCCACACCAGATGCCCGCCTGGCGTGCCGTCGACCAGATGGACATGCGCCAGCCGCGAGCCGAACAGGTCGATATAGCCGGCCACGGTGTCGCCGGCCGTGGCCATGGCGACAGTGTCGAGCACGACATCGACGTTGCCGGCGCCCACCTCATCCAGCATTTGGCGCAGGCCTGCCGCATCATTGACGATGTTGCTCTCGAACCGCTGCAACGGCTCGAGCAGGCAGCGCACCCCGTTTGCGGCGGCATGCCGGGCGATCTCGCCGATCGCGTCGACCGCGCGGTCCCACGCCGGTTGCCGGGATTGGCTCTCGTAGCCCCGGCCGGGCGTCAGGAAGAGATAGCGGGCGCCAAGCGCCGCGCAGATTTCGGCTGCACGGCAAAACCGCTCGATGCTGTCCTGGCGCAGTGCGGCGTCGCCGGAGGCAATGTTGATTGGATACAACACCTGCTCAGGCGTAAAGCACCAAGCCGACAGCTCGTTGTCGGCGAGTACCCGGCGAACGGATTCGACACGCGCGTCCGTGGCGTGGAACAGGTCCAGATGCTGGGCAATCCCCCACAGCTCGATCTCGCGCAGGCCAAAGCCTCGGATCGTCCTGGCGACCTCATCCAAAGGGAAGTGCTGGAAGCTGAAATTGGCTCCGATCAGCTGATGAGCAGCGAGTTGCGGCATGAAGGCTCCTTTCGGGAATTGTTATTTGCCGATGCCTTCGGCCAAGCCACGGATGAAGTAGCGTTGCGCGCCAAAGAACACGATCACGATAGGCAGCGCCGAGATCGTCATGGCCGCGAACACCACGGCATAGTTGGTCCCGTGGGTTGCCATGATCGACGTCAGTCCGACCGGCAGCGTCTGCACATCCGAGCCGCTCGTGAAGATCATGGCGAAGAGATATTCGTTCCAGGCGAACAGGACGTGCAGGATGACGCAGGAAATGATGATCGGCCGGCACAGCGGCAAGGTGATGCGCCAGAAGATCTGACCCTCGCTGGCGCCATCCATCGTCGCCGCCTCGTCGATGTCTTCAGGCAGATCCAGCATGTAGGCGCGGATGAGGAAGGTGGTGAACGGCACACGGAACGCCGTGTAGAGAATGATCAGCGCCCAGTAGGTGTTGTAGAGACCGAGCGCCTGCAACATCTTCACCAGTGGAATGATCGCCACGGTGGGGCTCAGCATCAAGCCGCCCAGAACGATGGCAACAACCAGCGGCTTTGCCGGCATCTTGGTGCGGGTCAGGCCGAAGGCCGTCCAGGCGCTGATCAGCACGGTGCATATAGCCGAAGCGACGGTCACCAGCACCGAGACTGTCACGTAGCCACGCACGCCCTGGTTCCACGCTTGCAAGTAATTGTTCCACGACCAACGGGTGGGCAGGGCGAAGGGATCGCCGAAGATCTGTGCATTGTCCTTGAAGCCGCTCAGCGCCATCCAGATCAGCGGATAAATGACGACGACACCGAGGCAGACCAGGAACGAATAGAGCAATGTCCTGGCAATGACCGACCACACATTGACGTGCCGGCTGCGACCGGCTGCGACCATCGCACTCATAGCTGCACCCGGCGGCGCTTGGTGTACCAGAGCTGTGCCGCGCCTGTGAGCATGGTCAACATGAAGATGACGGCGGCAATCGCCGCGCCATAGCCGAAATTGTCCTCAATGAAGGCCTTCTGGTAGAGCCACGTGCCAAGCACCTGGCTGCTGTTGTTGGGCCCGCCCGCGGTCATCACCATAACCTCGTTGAACACCTGGAACGCGCCCGTGATGGTGACGATGATCATCAATCCCGTCATTTCCCGGGTGAGCGGAAAAGTGATGCTCCACAGGCGGCGAAGAGGACCCGCGCCGTCGATCGTTGCGGCATCGTAGAGGTCGCGCGGGATCTTCTGGATGGCGATGGCGAACAGCAGCGTCGAATAGCCAAAACCCTGCCATTGGCTCATGGCGATGATGGCATAGATGGCGGTGTGCTCATTGCCGAGCCAAGGCATGACGAGCTGGCTCAGTCCAACACGGCTGAGCGCGGCATCCAGCAAGCCGATCTGCGGCTGGTAGATGAAATAAAACAGCAGGCCCGTCACTGTGATCGAGATTGCCGACGGCACGAAATAGACGGCGCGCCACAGCCGGCGCCAGCTTTCGCTTTTCAGGTCCTCGATAATGGCCGCCAGCAGGAACGCGCCAAAGACCTGGAAGATGACGGAGATGAGAGCGTAGAGGCAGTTGTTCCACAGCGCCAGCAGCACGACCGGGTCGTGCAGCAGCCGGTCGTAATTGGCGAGGCCGACATTGGTGACCTCGCCGGTGTAGATGTCCTGGTCGGTGGTGCTGACGATGAAATTGTCGACGATCGGATAATAGACGAACCAGCCGATGAGGATGAGCGCGATCGCCGCCCATCGCAATGACAACAGGTTGGCGAAACAGGCCCGCCGGCTCTTTGGCCGTTGCGGCTTGGCGACGCCGCGAATATCGGCGCCGCTGTCCACTGTTTCCGAGACCCTTGCCATTGGTATGCCTTATTTGGCCGCGGATGCGGCTTTGCGCACCTCGTCCATCACTTCCTCGGGCGTCATCGAGCCGCCCGCCAGCGCCTGCAGGCTGGACAGCCAGACGGCGGCGACGCGCGGTGGGTTGGCCGTATCCAGCCAGGGCATGAGGTATGAGGCGGCGTTGATATCCTTGAGGCCGTCGACCACAGCCGCGCTCATGTTCGATTCCGAGGCGCCGCCGATGGTGGCGCTCGGCTGGCCATAGGGTGGCGCCGACAAGACCTGCGCATTTTCCTTCGAGGTCACGAACTTCATGAAATCGATCGCCAGCGGGATGTTCTTCGATGCCGCATTGATCATGTAGCCCTCCGGCGCGCCCTCGATCGACTTGGCGTCACCCTTTGCGCCAGCGGGCACCGGCAGCCGGAAGAATCCGAAATCGGCGGGCTTTAACGCCGACTCCGGCGTGGCGGCCTGATCGAACTCGATGATTTCCTGGTAGTACATGGCCGACTGGGCGTTGGTGAAGGCCTGGAGAGCCGAAGCATAGGATGTGCCGTTGACGCCGGCGCCATCGGTGCAGCGCTCGACAAGCTGGCTGAACTGCTTGAGTGCTGCGACGTAGCCTGGATCGCTGTATTGGGCGGTGGCCGGATCGAAGTCGCGTTCCAGCGTTGCCTGCGGCACGTTGTAGGCGAGCAGCTGGCCTGCAAAGTGGATTGCCGGCCAGGCCTCCTTGTTGCCGAAGGAGATCGGTGTCACGCCGGATTTGCGGATGGCGTCGCAGCTGGTCAGCAATTCCTCGAAAGTGGCGGGTGCCTTGAGGCTGAGCTTGGCGAAGATCTGCTTGTTGTAGCCCATGAACTTGGCATCCTGGTAAAGCGGAATGCCATAGAACTTGCCGTTGTATTGGAACGCCTTGACGGCGGCTGGAGACAGCGACTTGCCCCACTCGGTATCGGCAGCAATGACGGGCGTGAGATCAACGGCGCGATTGCCGCGCACGAAATTGCCACCCCAGCTGCCTGTCCAGGAGAAATAGATATCGGGCAGCGAGTTGGAAGCGACCAGCGTCTTGGTCTTGCCCTTCACGCTGTCGTCGCTCTCCTGGATAAGTTCGACCTTCACATCAGGATGGAGCTTCTCATAGGCCTGTGCCAGGTTGACGAAATAGGGCGACAGCTGTTGCAGCCCGAACTTCGTCAGGACCGAAAGCGTGCCGGTGTATTCCACCTTGGCGTTTGGGTCGGCCGTGACAGCCGGCGAAGCGGCGGAACTGCCGCTTATCGACAATCCCAATGATGATACCGCGGCCACCGTGACCGCCACGATTTGCAGCGAACGTTTCATGGATAGCTCCTTCAGAGGTGAGAGGGGATCAATATTCCACGCGTTTGTAGTAGCGACGGGTGGTCAGCGGGTGGTTGCGCAGCACCTCGAGATGGGCGCTCAGCCGCTCGAGCAAGGTGGCGAGCAGAACCGGCGAGATCATGCCGCGGACCTTTGCGGAGATGCCCGGCAACTTGACCGAGGCCGCGTCCAGCGTGCGAACGCGGTCCGTGTAGCGCTTGGCGAAGTTCTCGACCCGGTCGGCCAGGCGCCGAAGGGCATCTTCGCCCTTGAACACGAAAACGCTGACGCCCGGCTCGACCAACTCGAGCGTACCGTGGAAGAAGTCGGCGGCGTGCACCGGGCGGGTGCGAATCCACTGCATCTCTTCGAGGATGCACATGCCGTAATAGTGTGCCTCCGGCCACACCGAGCCGGCGCCGGTGAAGATGTGATAGGTATCGTCCTTGATTGTCTGGGCCAGTTCGGCCGCCCTGTCCTCAAAGGCAGCCTTGGCGTCGGCAAGCAGATCCGGCAGCAGTTTGAGTTCGGCGACAGTGCCATCAAAATCATCATATTCGCCGCGCTCTTCCAGCAGGGCCAGGACGATCAGCAGCGTCTGCAGGTAGAAGGATTCCGACGAGGTGTCGTCTTCGGCGAAGTTCGTGAAATTGTGGTCAGCCTCCCGTGCGATTGGCGTATCCGAATGGCCGGTGAGCGAAATCGTGCGCACACCACGTTTTTTCAGAAAGGCCATGAGCTCGACGCCTTCCTTGGTCGTGCCCGACAAGGACGGAATGACCACCACGGCCTTGCTGTCGAGACCGGCGGGCGGATCGATCACGACCTGCGCCGGATAGGCACCGCTCACCGGGAAGGTGGAACAGCGCTGCGCCAACTCGATCGCGGGCAAGGTTAGAAGCTGCACGCCGCCGGTGCCCATGAAAAACAGCCGCTCGACGCCATCTGCCAGCAGTGTGCGCATCAGTGAGCGAACCTCACCTGCGACGGCGACGGCCCCGCTTTGGATCTTCACGAAGCGGTCCCTATCGAAGTTCAGCATGACGTTTTCCTTGTATTTCGCATGTTACAGGCCTCTAGCCCGCCTTAGGCGTCGGTGGGCCGTCTAGCTCGTTTTCCCGATGTGAGATCGATCTCACAAGCAATAATGGGCACGCAATTTCGCCAATGGCAAGTCCTTTAGACGAAATTCTCCGAAATCGAGGGGTTTGCTCTTTAGCGCACAGCGCGCCGGGCAACCGATCCGCGTACGATCAAGCGGGTCTGAAATCGGGTACGGCGCGGTGCGACCTTTTTGCCGGCAAGCCGCTCCAGCAGGTATCTGGCGGCGAGCGGTCCGATCTCGGAGATGGGTTGCGCCACGACCGTTATCTGCGGATCGGTGAACGTGGCGAGGTTGAAGTCATCGAAGCCAACCACCGACACATCATGCGGAATCGAGAGCCCCATTGAACGCAGGCCAAGAAGCGCGCCTTGCGTCATGAGGCTGTCCACCGTGAACAGTGCGGTCGGGCGATTGCGCCGGCTGAACAGGCGGATCGTGGCTTCGATGGCGTGCTCGACGGTCGAGCGCGATACGCCGATGAGCGCTTCATCGATTGCGATCCCATGCGAGTGGAGCGAGTTTTGGTAGCCAGCCAAGCGTTCCTGTGCCGTAAAGATGCGTGACTCGTCGCGCAAAAGACCGATCCGGTGGTGACCGTTGCCAACCAGATAGTCCACTGCCTCGCGTGCCCCGCCCTCGTTGTCAACGACGACGCTGTCGCATTGCAGGTCCTTTACCACGCGGTCGATGAGCACGATCGGTGCGCCTTCGCGGGCCAGTTGCACAATATGCTGGCTGTCGGTTGCAGACGTTGGGGCAAGGATGAAGCCGCGAATGCTGAGCGAGCGAAGGCTCTCAAGCAGTTCTTTCTCCTGTTCTACATTCTCCTCGCTGCTGGCAATCAGAAGATTGTGGCGGTGCTTGCGCAGTTCCACCTCTATGTCGTGCGCGATTCGGGCGAAGAACGGATTCTGGATATCGCCGGGCACGAAGCCTATGATCGGCAATTGTCCGCTGCGCAGCGCCTGCGCGACGAGGTTGGCCCGATAGCCCAGCCTTTCGGCTGCCTCAACCACGCGGAGCGCCGTCTCGTCGCCAACGTAACCATAGCTGTTGAGCGCCCGGGCGGCCGTGGCGCGCGACACCTTAGCCGCTGCGGCAACGTCCTTTAGTGTGATTCCTTTCTGGGCCACAGGTAACCGTCCTTCTTGGATCTGAACATTGCGTCAGATCATTCTCGGCTCGTCTTGCCGGCATCGTTGTGCGGCATATCGGACGATTCTCAAACTGCGAACATAGCTTTCGCAACTCCTTGCCACCTAATCGAGATACGCGCGCTGTTTGGCTATCTGGAAATTTGATCCACGAATGCACCTACATGTTGTGCAGTCAGTTCATTGCCTTGCACTGCCAGCATACGGCAATGAGTTCACGCCATGGTCCAGGCGGCCTCCCTGGCATCGATCACAACACCGATGGAGACGACTAGCCTTGCCGCCAAACTCGTCCAGCGATTGGAGGCGAGCTTTCAAAAAGGTCGAGCCAGACGCTCAAGGCCCGCTGCACGGAGAGCCACAGGCTGGGAGACTCTGAGCAAATCGGGAATCTGAGTCGCTTGCTCTGAACCGTCGGCATCATGCTGCTAACCGGTTTTGATCCTCCGGGGCTCCGCATTGGCAATAGCGACGAAAATGCTGTCGAGCAGACCCTTGTCGCGGAAGGAACTTGCCAAGCAAGGGCACCTCGGCCAAGTACGCAAACAACGCCCGGCACTCTTGCGATAGCCGCGGAATATGCGGAAGGTCCGTCAGGCGGTCCGTCAAAGGCAATCTCTAAGCACCGATTGTCGCTGATTATCCTGAAAGGATTTGTTTTTATTTCAGCGCGTTACGTCAGATTGGCGTATTTTCGGCGGCGTTTGAGTGGGCCTGAACCATTCCCACTCGATTGTTTATACAGCCTATAACCATTGAACGACTGTCAGTATTTTCCATCAAAGCAAAAAAGTCCGCCACCAGAACCGTCAAAAAATTACCCTTTTGATTTAAAGGAAAAATCGGCGCAAAAAACATTTTGAGGTTTCACCAACTATCGGGATCAATCGGACGATTTTTTGCAGTTTGTGGCGTTCGACAGCCGCGCCCAACACTTTTCGAGAGTACCGTCACTGCTCCAGGTGCATTGCGCGTTGCAAAATCAATGGCTATGGTAGGCCCGGAGGGCGAATGAAAATCGTTGATTTTGTTGAGTTCTTCGTGGGCCAAAATCTGAAAGCTTCCCGTATGCTCCCGCGACCCCGAACTGCCGACCATAGCTGACCTCGTTTTCCAAACCTTGGGAGACCAGGTCCAGAACGTCGGAAATTGGTCCGGTTGCAGATCGGCAGCTGTGGCAACAGCCGCGCGACCAGTTGACGGTCTAGCGCCTCGATATGGCCGATGAGACTTGGGAAGTACGAACATGCGGCAGCTTGCAGGCAGTTGTAATCCGTGGAACGGATTTACGAGTCGACGCGCCGGATTAGGACGGGCTCACTTGCCTCGAAGTTCATCCTGTTGCCAACCAATTGCCATGTGGGCTCGCAGATGAATATGCGCCCCAGAAATAGTCAGGCTATCTGAGCAGATTGGTTGTAAGTTGCCACTGCGGTCCCTTCCCGGGGGAGCATTCTCCTTTGCCTGCGCGAACCCGGATGGCTGTTGCCAGAAACCGCACCTTAGTATCTTTATGTGCTATTTTTGCTACATTCCTTAGATTTATGGCTTGAACTCAGCGTTTTACCGGTCACTAAATCAATAAGCGCTCACATATTTTGTAAATTTGTGAACAATCACGCTTGAGTTGTAGCGCCTGGGGATAAGGGCGCGGGGAAACGTTGGGATGGGCAAAATGAAAACAATAGTTATGCCGGCCATTGGCAAGCGCCTTGGCCTGCTGACGACGGTCGCCATATTGAGCTGTGGGAATGCTCACGCGCTCACTCTCCAGGAGGCGATGGCGGTTGCGATGGAGTCCAACCCCGAAATTGGCCAAGCGATCGAAAACCGCGAAGCAATCGAATTCGAGCTGCGCCAAGCGAAGGGACTCTATCTTCCCAGCGTCGATGTCGAGGCGTCGGCAGGGGCTCGCCGTCTAGACAATTCCTCCCGGCGTGCGCTGTCCATAGAGGATGACGCGCTCTATCCGGCGGAAGCCGATGTCGTTGTCACGCAGACGCTTTATGACAGCGGCGCAAGGCGGGCGGAACTGAATCGTCAGGCGTCGCGGGTCGACGGCGCATCGTTCCGGGTGCTGGAACGGTCTGAATTCATTGGACTGACTGTCGTCCAGGACTATCTCGAATACATGCTGCAGGCTTCGATCGTTTCAGAAGCGAAGAAGAATCTGGGCTTTCACCAGGCAATCCTCGGCGACATCCGGCAAGGTATTGCAGGCGGCGCGTTGAACGAGGCTGATCGCCAGCAGGCCGAGGAGCGGCTGTTCGCTGCCAAGGCACGTATGCAGGAGGCGACCGAAGAACTGGAGGCTTCCAAGATACGGTTCTTCAAGACGGTCGGTAAGCCGCTGACCAACGCGTCAAGGCCAGGCGATGTCTCGAGCGCGCTGCCAAGGTCGCTCGACGACGCGCTAGGGCTGGCGCGACAGAACAATCCGCGCGTCCACATGGCCAACAGCGATATCGACGCCGCCGCCTCCCTGGTGGATGCGGCGCGGGCGAAATTCGGGCCCTCCGTCATCGCCGAAGGCCGCGCCCGCGGCGGCTATGACATCGACGGCGACGATGGCGACGCTAGCGACCTGCAGGCGCGGCTGGTGCTGCGCTGGAACCTCTATCGCGGCGGCATCGACAAAGCCAACGAGCAAGAGCAGGTCCGCCGCACCAGCGAGCAGCGCCTTGTGCTGCACCAGGTTCTGCGCGAGATCGAGGAAGCCGTCCGTACGTCATGGGATCGCCGCTTCCGGCAGGCCGATCTGGCAAAGACATTGAAGCTTCAGGCTGCCGCCAACGAAAGGCTGGTGGCGTCCTATCGCGAGCAGTTCAAGGTCGGACAGCGCTCGCTGCTCGACGTGCTCGACGCGCAGAACACGCGGTTCAACACAGCTACGCTTGCCGACACCGCATCCTACGCGTCGCTTTTCGCGCAGTACCGGCTGCTGGCGGCAACCGGGCAGTTGCTGAAGACCATGAATCTTCAGCCGGCAAAACAGGCCACCGCCTATGCCAAGGCCGAGTTCAATGCGCCTGAAACGGCCGACACCGAAACCTATGCGCGCACGCCGTCGGAGCAGACGAACGATCTGCCTTTCGACATCCTCGCACCGGTAAGAAAGAAGTAGGAAGGTCAAGGACGAACGATAGTCCTGCGGGCCAATCGTGAACCCACAACCCAAAATCCTCTCCCCAAAAGAGGCGTTCAAGGCCTGCTTCTCCGCTGTTGCCGGGTACCTCGGCAGGCCGAGTTCCGAGACCGTGCTGTTTGCCGGCGTGCCGCTGTCAGACACCCGCATCGATATCGACGCCATCCGGCATCTTGCCGAACGCATCGGTCTTGAAATCACGGAATTCAGCCATCGCGACTTTCTTCGCGGACGCATCGACCTTCCCGCCATTCTGTTTCGCGTCAGCCAGTTGCCTGTAGCGCTGCTTGCCCAGACCGAGGACGGTGGATTTACGACCGCTCCCCAGGAAGACGGCCGCACGACAATCAGCAAATCCGAGTTTTCCGGAAGTTATATTAGTGGCGGCGTTTCGTTCTCGATAACCTATGCCAACGCAGTAGAGGCGATGAGCGTCGGTTCGGCGGCCAAGATCGAGCGGCGACATTGGCTGACCGGCACGATGGGGCCGTTCTGGCGCACCTATTCGAAGGTCATCCTGTCGGCGGTATTCATCAATCTGCTGGCTCTTGCCTCACCGATCTTCACCATGAACGTCTACGACAGGATCTTGCCGAACAAGGCGATATCGACGCTCTGGGTGCTGTCGATCGGGATCGGCGCGGTCATTCTGTTCGACCTGCTCTTGAAGACCGCCAGAGCGTCACTGATCGACTATGCCGGGCGCAAGGCCGATCTTCGCATCTCCTATATGCTTTTCGAGAAGGTGCTGAACTCGTCCTTGTCGGCAAGGCCCGGCTCAACCGGCGAATATGCAAATCGGGTGACCCAGTACGAGTTCGTGCGCGAGTTTTTCACGTCGAACACCATCAGCGTCTTCATCGACACAGCCTTCGTCTTCGTCTTTCTTCTTGTCATCTATGCGATAGGCGGTTGGCTGGTCGTCATACCGGCCATTGCCTTTGTGGCCTCGGTGATCGTCGGGCTGATCACGCAACGGCGCATCGGCAAACGCGTTGCCGCTTCTATGAACGAGGCTTCGCAGCGCCAGGCCCTGCTGGTGGAATCCATCTCCACGCTGGAAACGATCAAATCGCTGCGCGCAGAGGCTTACCTTCTGCGAAAATGGGCGGAGCATTCCAAGAACGCATCCAACACGTCCGAGAAGATCAAACAGCTTTCGGCTGCCGCCGGCAACATAACCCAAGCCATCCAGCAGATGGTCACCGTCGCTTTGATCGTGGCCGGCGCCTATGCCTTTTCGGAAGGGCATGTCTCGACCGGCGCCATCATCGGCACCGTCATGCTGGCAGGCCGGGCGGTGGCCCCGCTTGGGCAGATTGCGATCACCTTGTCCAGACTTCGCCAGGCGATGCTGTCCCTGCGAATGGTGAATTCGATCATGGCGCAGCCTGAGGATCGGCCGGACACGGTCGGTTTCGTCAACCGCCCCATTCGCAACGGTGCAATGGCATTCAGGAATGTTGGCTTTGTCTACCCGGGTTCCGAAAACGAAGTGCTGACCGGCCTGAATTTCTCGGTGAAGCCCGGTGAGCGGATCGGCATCATCGGCCGCATAGGCTCGGGAAAGACGACCATGGGGCGGCTGATCGGCAGGCTTTTCCTGCCGACCTCCGGCGAGCTGCTGCTGGACGGGATCGACATCCGTCAATACCACCCATCGGAGGTTCGCGCCGCGGTCGGGATCGTCGCGCAAGCCAACGATCTGTTTTCCGGCACCATCAAGGAAAATCTCCTGATGGCGTGCCCGGAGGCGACCGATGAGCAGATCGTCGACGCGGCCAAGGCTGCCGGCGTCGACGACTTCGTCTCCCGCCATCCGCGAGGTTACGACATGAATGTCGGCGAGCGCGGCACCAATCTCTCGGGCGGTCAGAGGCAGACAATGGCAATTGCCCGCCTGTTGCTGACCAAACCGAAGATCGTGTTCCTGGACGAGCCGTCCGGCTCGATGGACCTGGCTTCCGAACGCCAGCTGATCAAGCAGCTCAAAGTGGCTTTCGATCGCAACACGACGCTGATCGTTTCGACGCACCGCTTCAGCATGCTCGAGCTGGCCGACCGCCTGATTGTCATCGAGCAGGGCAAGATCGTTGCCGATGGACCGAAAGACCAAGTGATACAGGCGCTGCAGAAAACAAGCGCCTGACGAACAGAATTATGCGTGAATACAGCACGTTGGGACGTGGTAAATGCTAGCCAGGGAAGACCGTCCGCCGCTTTTTGCGTCGGCTTCGATATTCATTATCGGAGCGCTTTTTGCGAGTTCGGTAGCCTGGGCATCCTTCGCCGAGGTCGATGAAATCGCACGCGGCGACGGCAAGATCATACCGGCGTCGAAGACCCAGATCATCCAGGCCAGCGAGCCGGGCGTGGTTCAGGAAATCGCCGTGACGATCGGTCAGGTCGTCAAGAAGAATGACCTCATCATTCGTCTCGACAACACCTTCAACACTTCCAGCCTTGGAGAGCAGCAGGCTAAGGCGCGGGCATTGCAGACGCGCATTGCACGGCTCAAATTCGAACAGACCGGAAGTCTAGAGGGCGCGTTTCCCTGCCCGCCCGAGATTCAGAAGGTGGCGCCGGAAATCTGCGACAACGAGCAGAAGCTGCTGATCGCGCGGCGCGACAACTTCGAAGTCAAACTGTCGGTTCTCAAGTCGCGCCTCGATCAGCGTGAGAAGGAACTCGACGAAGCCAACGCCAATGCCGATCGCCTCACCAAGAACCTGGCTGTCAGCGACCAGGAGGCGAAGCTGGTCGAAGCGATGGTCAAGAAAGGCCTGATGGCGCGAACCGAGCAGCTCCGCGTCGAGCGCGAGCAGACCGAGCTCAATGGTCAGCTGACGCTTGCCGGAGAGACCATCAAGAAAGCCAGGTCTGCCATCACGGAAGCCAAGCTTCAGGTCGACGAACTCGGCCTGCAGCTGCAACAGGAAGCGCTCAGCGATCTGACGCAGGCGCTGGCCGATCTCTCGGTGGTGGACGAGACGATACGCGGTGCCACCGACAAGGTGGCGCGTACCGATATCCGTTCGCCTGTCGATGGTATCGTCAACACGCTTGACATCAACACGGTCGGCGCCTTCGTCCAGCCCGGCGCGGTCGTCGCGGGTATAGTGCCGACGTCCGAGACCCTGCTGGTCGAAGCCCGGGTTTCACCGCGGGACGTCGCATTCATCCGGCCGGGCCAGGATGCCCTGATCAAGGTGACCGCCTATGACTTCTCGATCTTCGGCGGCATCGAAGGCAAGGTGTCGAACATCACTGCCGACAGCCTTGTCGACCAGAAGACCGGCGAACCGTACTATCAGGTGCGTGTCGCCACCGACAAATCGACCCTGACGCGCGACGGCAAGACCTATTCGATCATCCCCGGCATGATCTGTTCGGTCGACATCAAGACCGGACGCAAAACGATCCTCACTTACCTTCTGAAGCCGATCAACAAGGCGCGGGAGGAGGCAATGAGTGAGCGATAGTGCGATCTCCCGCCCGGTCGATCGCGACCGGCTGCTGCCACCGCTGGCGAGTGAGGATTTCGGTCTTGAGTTCCGGGTTGTGGCGCGTGGCGGCACGCGCCGCGGCATTCGTCTGGAACGGGCGTTCTGGACTTCGCTGAAGCAAATGGCGGAAAGCCGCAAATGCACCATCGGCACGCTGATCGAGGAAATTGCAGAGAGCCACGCCAACGCCGGAAACCTGACATCGGCAATCCGCGTAGCCTGCATGCGTGGACTGGCCGACCAGAACGTCACCTTGCAGAGGCTCGCGTCGATCAAGACCATCAACGCCATTCTCGTCGCCTGTCCCTCGCCGGCCTTTGCCCTGGCGTCGTCGAAGAAGATCCTGACCTTCAATGCGCCGTTCCAGCAGTTGGTGCGGCGGCAATTGCCGGTGGCGCCGAACGAGGACGCGCGCCAGGATCTCAAGCTGGCACTGGACCTCAATGTCGCCGACATATTCGCCAGGCTCGACGCCAATGGCGAGACGCCGGTCGCGACCGGTTTCGTCATAGGCGCCGGCGAGCGCCGCTACCGCGGTCAACTGAGCGCGGTGCGGGCGCCGGTGGTCGAGCCGGAACTGCTGATGGCGTTCGTCTTCGGCGGCTAGAGCAATTCCGGGAAAAATGTGAGCGGTTTCCGTCGAAAATTGCGTCAAACAAGAGATAGAGCGCTCAAGACTCTCTGACGGAAGCTTACGGCTGCACACCTTCACCAGGCGCGACCGTCGAAAGGCCGCCCTTGATATCGGCTATTTGAGCAGAACCGGTCTTCGCGCCATGGATCCACGCGCGATCCGTGCTGAACGAATAGAGCGGTACGTAGGTCGGCAGGTCTGTGTCGCGCGAAACGACGTTGCTCAGGCTGTCGAGAATGAAGACGCCGCTGCCGGTGCTGACCGACAGCACGGCATGAAAGAAACCGCGCTTGCGATCCTGCAAGACGACCAGCGACATGCTCTGCGCCGGGATGCCTGCATGCAGCAGCGCGGCCATCTTGAGGATGGCGAAATCCTCGCAGTCCCCTGCCCGCCGCTCAAGGATTTCCCGGGGCTTGGCCCAGTAGTCGAGCTTGCCGTAAACCACGCTGTCCTTCTTGTAGGCGATGGCGCGATTTATACTTGAGTTGACGAAGGACAACTTGTCGATGAAGCGCTTGTTCCCGGCTGCCTTGACTATCTCGGCAAAGGCGCTGTTCTTGCGTTCGCACGCGCTGCTCGCGGTACAGTCGACAATTGCCTTGTAGACCGGCGCCCAGCGCGCCGAAACCGGGAAATTGCGCATCGACAGGGCAACAGAACCGAACACGCCGGGAATGATCGCCGCCGTCTGGATCAGGTCGATCCCGGCGGCGGGCGGCGCGATCGAAGAACCACGCTTTTCATCAACGGCAACAGAGCTGCTGAAAATCATGCCGATCCGGTAGGCTGAAACCGGCTGCCATGGCTGCGGCCGAGCCAGCGAAACGCCGCCGAGACTGGAAGGGGTTTCGACCGCCGCCAGAACTCCAGCGGCAGCGCCGGCATTCACGGTAATTGCTTTCGCGGATGATGGCTGCGGCAGGCTTGTGATCGCCATTGCCAGCAGGATGAGCCTGAGCCCGGTTATTCCCAGGGCAGATTTTTCTTTTTTCATAACGCCCACCTCTTGACTGTGGACGGTACCAATCTTGTCTCAAATTACTGGAAAGGAAGGTGGATAAGTTTCCTTCAATCGGGAATACCTATTTTGTGTAAAACTTTATTCAAACTTATACTTCTGTTTACCAATCCAGCTCAGCCGGCGGATATAAACGAAGCGCGGCGCGGTCAATGTATATCAGATTATATCTTCCGGGTTTACCACACGTAAAAAATGCCGAGACTTGCATACCAGGATATATGAAATTGATTGCGGGACAGTTGCAAAGCAGAAGTCGTCACTGTCTCTATCCGGGAAATGCCGGAGGGGTTTGGCTATGACGACGAGTAACGATTTGGATACCGTCTCGAATTCTTGGGACGAGCACTCTTCACATGAACATGGCGGCTCGCCATCGCAGGCAGGCATCCAGGTAGCGCAGGCCGCTCAGGCGGCGCCTGCCGAGCCGGTGCCGGTCGATGTCGGCAGTGGCGCACCCGTTCAGCCGGCAGCACCCGCGGAGGCGAAAGCGCCGGCGGCAGCCGCGCCGCATGAATACGTGGCCGACGCCAGCAACATCGTGAAACTTCCGGCGGACGTCTCCATCGACAACATCAAGGTCGACGGCCACAATCTGTTGCTGGAACAGGCCGACGGTTCAGTCATCCTCATCAAGGATGGCGCGCTCAACGTGCCGACCTTCATCATCGGTGATGTCGAAGTTCCGCGCGTGGCCTTGCTGGCCGCTCTTGAAGCGAGCCACGTCGATGTCGCCTTCGGTGCCGATGGTTCGATCTCGGCCGGCCCGGGCGGCGCCCCAGGCAGTGCCGGCGGCGACTTCACCATTCCCCCAGGTGGTATCGGCGACGGCTTCGATCTTTCCGCATTGTTGCCGCCGACGGACCTGCAATTTGGACGGCTGGAGCCGCGTGAGCTGACGATCGGGGTCAGGGAAGAAGATACGACGCCGACAATCGACATTGGCTCCGGATTTGTCGTCAACGAGGCCGCGCTTTCCGACGGGACGGACCCGGCCAGCACCGCCGAGCAGGTTTCAGGGACCTTCAACATCGTCTCGGGTGATGGCATCGGGACGCTTGTCATTGACGGTGTGGACGTGACCAACGGCGGCAGCGTTGCCGGGCAATACGGCACGCTCGTGGTCACCGGCAATCCTACGAACGGCTATAGCTGGATTTATACCCTTGCCGACAACACTCTTGATCATCACGACAAGTCATCGACCGGAACGACCGAGGGGGTTTCCGACAGCTTTGCCGTCGTGGTTACAGACACAGACAATGATCCGGCCACCGCGACCCTCAATATTGGTGTGCTGGATGACGGCCCTACGCTTTCGGTCCAGGCAACCGCGCAAGCGGCACAGTTGCTTTCGGTCGAGCTCGACGAGACGGTCGGCGGCGACCGCTATAATGCCGGCGAGACCGAAGATGCCGGCGGCAACGCCAACACCGATGACGGCGTTGGCCTGGCCCAGGTGACGACCGGCCTGGCGGGTGGCCTTTCTTCGCTGTTCGCCGTTGGCGGCGTCTACGGTGCCGACGGGCCAGGCAGCACGACCGCGCAGTTGGCATTCACCGGCATTCCGGCCGGTGGCCTTGCCACGAATCTCATTGCCACGGACGGCGGGGCCATTACGCTCTTCCTCGAAGGAGGAGAGATTGTCGGCCGCGACACGCAGGGTGATCAGGTCCTGACCATTGCGATCACCGGCGCGCCCGGCGCAGAGCAGTTGCAGACCACGCTCTACGAAGCGCTCAACCATGGCGCCGACGGCAACAAGTTCGATTCCGAACTCAATCTGTCGCTGACCAATGGCGGCCAGGTTCAGCTGCAATATGAGGTAACGCGCCAGGACGGCGACGGCGACACCATTACCGAGAAGGCGACCGTCGACCTGATCAACGGCCAAGGCTCCGCATTCTCCTTCGACGACGATGGGCCAAGCCTAACGGTCGGCGCCCACGATGGAGCGGCTGGCCTGCTTTCCGTCGAGCTTGACGAGACGGTTGGCGCGGATCGCTACAATGGCGCTATCGGCGAGACCGAAGATGCCGGCGGCAACGCCAACACGGATGATGCCGGTCCGGGCCTGGCGCAGGTCAACACCGCGGTAGCAGGCGGACTGACCAATCTGTTCACTGTCAGCGGCAGCTATGGTTCGGACGGTCCTGGTACCGTTACCGGGAATCTGAGCTTTACCGGCATTCCGGCCGGTGGCCTTGCCACGAATCTCACCGCCACCGACGGCGGCGCCGTCACGCTCTTCCTCGAAGGAGGAGTGATCGTCGGCCGCGACACGCATGGCGATCAGGTTCTGACCATCGCGATCACCGGGGCGCCTGGCGCCGAGCAGCTGCAGACCACGCTCTATGAGGCACTTAACCATGGCGCCGACGGCAACAAGTTCGATTCCGAACTCAATCTGTCGCTGACCAATGGCGGCCAGGTTCAGCTGCAATATGAGGTAACGCGCCAGGATGGCGACGGCGACACCATCACAGAGAAGGCGACCGTCGACCTGATCAACGGCCAAGGCTCCGCATTCTCCTTCGACGATGACGGGCCGAAGGTTACTGGCACCGCCCAGGTCACCGCGAATGTCGACGAAGACGGTCTGCACAACAGCCAGTCCACCGGGAATGTCGACAATGCCCAGCCCGACGGCGAAGTGACCGGAACAAACTCCGCGGTTGCCATCGGTGCTGCCGGCGCATTGAATGCAATCGTCGACTTCGGCTCTGACGGCCCGAATGCGACCTCGGCCTTCGGCCTTGTCACCCAAACCACCCCATCGGATTCGGGATTTGATTCGAAAGGCGGCAACGTCCTCATCGTCTCCGACGGCACGACCCTGACCGGCTATGTCGATGTAGGCGCCGGCGCCGGCTATCAGGCGGGCACGGATCGTCCCGTTTTCACCCTGACCGTCGGTGCGGACGGCTCCTATGTCTTCACCCTGATCGACCAGATCGATCATCCGACTCTGGATACGCTCCCGGGCGATAACACCGAAAATACGCTTGCCAATGGCGGTATCGATCTTTCGGCCTTCGTCATCGCCATGGACGGTGACGGCGACACCATCGGACTGGCGGCTGGTACGTTCAAGGTCCAGGTGCTCGACGACGTTCCGCAGATCGTCGCGCGGGATGCGGGCACGACAACCACAACCACGACCGAAACGATCGTCTATACGCTGCAGGCCGGCAACACCGATGTTCGCGGCATGGATGGCGCCGGCAATCACGACATCAAGCTCAGCGGCATCGACATCAACGACAACGACGATTCGGTCAACACCACGGGCACCAAGATCGGCGTCGGCAACGGCCAGATCATCGACGGATACGAAACCCAACCGCTTGCTGGCCCCGAAATCGTGACGATGGACTTCGTCAACAACCTCAATATCCCCACCAACACCGACGGTGGTTCCTATGACGTGTCGTCGGTCAGCTTCACGATCGACGTCTCCCAGGCTCACCAGATTCACAATGCCATTCTTTTCATCGGCGCCAAGGACGGTGGCACGTTCGAGCCGTTCACCGTGAACATCAACGGTGTGCTGACGGCCGGTACGGCTGTTTTCGAAGGCGGCGTGCAGGTGGGCTATGCCTTCGCCGGCGTGCCGGATGGTGCGACGGTCGAAGTTGTGGGCAGCACACCGTTCGACCAGCTCAAGGTGGGCAACTACAACGATTTTACCTTCGATTCCAACGCTGGCGGGACCGATGCGACCCTGACCGGCGGCAACCCGTTCAAGATCTTCGGCATCGAAGCCAAGGTCACGACGGTCACCACGCAGACGGAGGTCTTCCGAGTCAGCCACGACGAATCCGCCGGCGTCAACAACGCCGCCGATCCCAATCCGGCGGATGACACCGCACTGCTCCCGCCAGCCCTGGTCACTGAGCCAGACGCGCTCGGTTACGCAAAATCGGCAGCCAGCGCACTCGGCCTGTTCAATGCCTCGATTGGCGCGGATGAGGGTGCGACATTCTCGTTTGCCGTCACCGACGCGGATGGCAAGCCGCTAGCAAACGTCGATTCGGGCCTGAAGACACTCGACGGCTCGGCGATCATGCTCTCGACGAATTCGGACGGCGTTCTCGTTGGTTCTGCCAACAACGTCGACGTGTTCAAGGTTTATGTCGACCCGACCGGAGCGGTCTGGATCGGGCAGTATCAGCCGATCGCTCACAATGTCGACGGTTCAAGCACCGCAGCATTTGACGACATCGCGACCGTCACCGCCGACCTGCACGTCAAGGCCACCATCACCGATTTCGACGGCGACACCAGCACTGCCATATCCCATGTCGCCCTGAGCATCGAATTCCAGGATGATGGTCCGGTTGCGCAGAACTATGCGGGAGCGACCTTCGTCGAGGGCACCGGAGCGCACGACATCGGTGATGCAGTGACGGTTCTGGGCATCGGCGCGGGCGCCGACGGCCTGCAGGGAACGCTGCAAGGCCTGGTCTTCGCCAACCAGGGCGCGACAGGCGGAACGCTGTCGATCGACGGCGCCGGCCATCTGATCTACACCGCGCCGGCGCACGTGACGAGCGCCACGACGGTAACCGAGACGTTCAGCTACACGGTGAGCGACAAGGACGGCGACACGGTCACCAAGCAGGTGACGTTCGGGGTCTCCGACAGCGGCATCACCAATGTGACGGCTTCGGCGAACCTGATCGCCGACGAGGACGACCTTGCCGCCGGCAATCACGACACGGCGACAGGCGATGCCACGCCGGTGCTGACCGGCCATATCGCCTACACGCTGGGCGCCGACCATATCGCCCTCGGCGGCGTTGTGCTGTCGACGGCCGGCAATGCGACGGGCCTGCAGACGCTGGCCGGCGCTGTGGTCGACACGACATGGGTCGGCAGCCAGCTGATCGGCTACGTGCATAACACCGACCCGAGCGTGGCCGCCAACCAGGTGTTCACCATCGCGGTGAGCAGCGTCAACGATACCGGCGCCGACTACACCATGACCCTGCTGCAGCCGGTCAAGCACACAGTGGCCGGCACCGAGGACGACACCGCACCGTTCACGGTCACCGCCACGGTGACCGACGCCGACGGCTCAACCGGAACCACCTCCTTCACCGTGGTCATCGACGACGACCTGCCTACGGCTGCGAACGACGGCGTGCTTGCCAGCCATGCAGAGAACGTGACGAACCTGACGATCGGCACGGTCGCTGGGATCCTGGGCAACGACCATTATGGCGCGGACGGTCCGGCGGCAGCAGGTTCGCTGGTGATCGGGGCTGGCGACCATGGCGGCACCGTCGCCATAGTCGGCGGCAACCTGGTCTATACCAACACCACGCAGAACGTGGCCAACGGGACGACGGTCGACGAGACCTTCACCTACACCATCAAGGACGGCGACGGCGACACCACCACGGCGACGTTCACGGTGACGCTGAGCGATACCGGCGTGACGGCGCTGTCGACGTCGGCGAACCTGATCGCCGACGAGGACGACCTTGCCGCCGGCAATCACGACACGGCGACAGGCGATGCCACGCCGGTGCTGACCGGCCATATCGC